>NZ_PJBM01000253.1:0-40001 GCF_002836075.1 Shewanella sp. GutDb-MelDb
TCGCCGCGAGCGTTGCCTCCGCCACTTGCGAAGTATTGAGTGCGACCTCATTCGCGGTAGCCGACATCTCAGTGATTGCGGTGACAACCTGATCTGTCTCATTGTTATGACTAGCTAATTGCTCAGCCATCACTTGTGTCTGACTATTAATATTGTCTGCGCCACTCTTTACCTCTTGGGTGACATTGGCGACGTCTTTGATGATCCCCTGCAGCTTATCAACAAACAGGTTAAAAGCTCGCCCAAGCTGGGCTATCTCATCATGCCCCTCAATGTGGAGTCGCTTAGTCAGATCCCCTTCTCCTTTGGCAATATCTTCTAAATTAGTCACCATATTTCTAATCGGGTGAACCATTCGCTGAGCAATAAATAACACTGCAACCGTTATCAAGAACACAATAATAAGGACGATAATCAAGATGGTTATCGCCTTATCTTGCATATTCTGTGTAATAACATCCCGATACTCACTAACCTCTGCTTCGATATCATCAACATAAGCACCGGTCCCAATTAACCAATCGGTACCAGGGATCATCTCACCGTAACCAATTTTCTCAACTAAGCCATTCCCACCAGGTTTATCATTGTGATAACTAAAAATACCATCACCGCTTCTGGCAGCCCTAAGTAAACCGACAACAACTTTTTTGCCGTTGGCATCTGTCATTCCAAGATAATTATTTCCTTCTCTATCAGCGCTAGCGCCATGAAAAATACTAATTCCCTGTTCATCATAGATGAAGAAATAACCCGACTTACCGAAATGCACGTTACGCAATGCAGCTTTCACATCTCCTTGTTCGCCCAGGGACCGCTGGTAAACAACGATTTGAACGCCAATTTCAATCTCTTCTTTTAACATCGTCTTGCGATCTAGAATTAATTTATCTTTGAAAGAAGTAATATTTCTTTCAAGGTTATTCGACTCGATATTGTAGGTAATAGCCATTAAGCTAAAAAAGATCACCACCACAGGTAAAAGAGCAAATAGCAATAATTTATTCTTCAGACTCATATTTATCATTATTTTTATTCTCCAAGAATAACTTTTAGTCGGTATATAACGAGCAAGATCTATCATTTACCCAACCAAATTAATACAAATAAATAACACGCATCTCAATAGTTATAACTTGATCACATTGAGACTTTTACGAGCCTGCGTAACAACGCAGAACTGATGCGAACTGTAGGAAAGAAAGGAGATGTGGATCGGGATGGATCCAACATAAAGAACTAAAAAAGGCAGCCATAAGCTTTAATGCCGATCCTTTAGTGATTTATCGTTCGGTTGACTGTTCCTTTGGATGCTTAAGAATCTAAGTCCTATCTCTAGATCTCTGGTTTTATACAAGATTTTCAAAATATTGACATGATAAATAATTATGGGTGGCCAAGTTATTAACTTGGGAAGGCTATCAGAAGGTAATTCTGAGCGAGTCTAGTTACAGTCATAACTCGAAATAATTTGGCACTATTTGTTAGACGGCTAGATAGGATAGCCATGTTATTTAGATATCACCTCCACGACTATTGCAATGAGTAAGTACTTTGCATTAGAGGCTTGAGGCAGTTTCTTAATCTTAGAGGAACATCTCGATAAACAGATAAACTCGCGGTCATTAAAGCCGCTCTACTTAACGAGTTTAAAGGAATAAACTATGGCATTTCCAACAGCAGTAAATAGTCAAATCACCGACTCGGTATCCCAGGTAAACACTAAAGTTCTTGGTGATGCGCCCGCTGTAGCAACCGGTAACTTCATGCTAGCAACCAGTCAGGCGTTGTCGAATGCGGCTCACAACGCAACAACTGGTCAGCAAAACAACAGCGTTACGGCTCAGGCTGCACTTGTGCAGGGGGTAAATACCATGTTTGCCATCGATGTCGCATCGGCAGCGGAAGGCACTGCAAAGATTTACCGATAAGGTCAATACCGCTGGCGATATTGATAGGGAAAACCAACCAATATCGCCAACTATCTGAAATAGCATAACGGCAATAAATAGTCATGGTGGCCATGTTATTTTCCCACTTATTCATGTTATTCCTATCAGAGAAAAGCTTCCTAAACCAACGCCAACAAACCATGCTGTAGTCCAATAACATTCGCTACACTTGTCAATCTGTCCTTTATCGCCTGTTCAATACCAGTACCGTTCTGAATCAAGTCATTAACGGCAATAAAGGCGATAGTCTTCAGACTACTGCTGTCATAGTGATAAGCGTAACCCGATTCTACAATCCAACCCTCTCCACCTTCTGCGCTCACAGCCGTCAGCAGTGGTGTTTTTTCTTCCAATGTCCTGACCAGAGTAAAGTCAAAAGACAAGATGCAATCTTCATTACCGTACCAATCCGCTTTTACCGCCTGAAAATTAATCCATAACTCGAGCTGGGTTAACAACGGCTTAAGCGAATTCGAAAATTTACCCTCGGCCACTATCGTAATTGGGAGTTCTTGCTGCATATTTTCATTCACTTTAATCATGAGCCATCAGTCATTCTGGTTATAACGTTAGATTTTGCTATCTAACGATCCCTGATGCAACCGTCAGCCAGTAAAAGCGTCGATAAATCGTTCAGTTATGGTACAGCATTCTGCCGCTATATTAATTATCAAAGTAGATGATTAAGCAGAGGCGACAGATGAAGCAATTAACGAAGATGTTAGCAACAGCAGTAAAAACGGTAACCACTATCGCCCTGACCTTGTTTATCTCAATTGGCAGCGCTCATGCTTCCTTAAATACTGCTGTAACAGCAAATTTAGTGAACTCTAAAACTGATAATAACTTGTTAATTTGCCAATATCAGACAGTAACAGGTAGCCATTTTCAGGTGTTTGATAAGGTTTTGGACAATGAGTATGCCTGCCCAACTAACATGCAGGTCGCCCACGAGACTATGCTTACCGATGCTGAAAAAGCTCAGATGAAACAGATGCTCTCTCTGCAGAATTATTAACTCTGGGATAAATAGGGTCAGAGTCTGCTCCTATTTATTGCATTGGCTCTTCAGCGCTCTTTTTCCGCTTAAAGGCTGCCGGAGTGAAACCTGTTAACCGTTTGAAATATTTATTAAAGTGGGTGATATCTTCGAAACCTAGATCATCAGCAGTTTGTTGTACTGATAGACCGTCCATAACGAGCTTGCGCTTGATCTCAAGCGTGATTCTGAAATCGATTAATTGCTTGGTTGTGCGGCCACAGCATGATTTGCATAGCAGGTTTAAGTTCTTGTAGCTTGTGTGCATCCACTGTGCATATTGAAGGGCTTCCCTAGCCTCGAAGAAATGTTGTTCCACTAGACTGATAAACTGATCGAAGCGATCTTTTTGGTGCTCACTCAAGTGGCTAAGATGACTCTTTCTCTGCCGGCCTAATTTGATCAATAAGCTGGAGATCAGTAACTGCACCACCACATCATCGTCAGCTCCCTCATAAATGGCCTTTTTCACCTCTCTTAACAGCACGGTGCAGCTCTCGTTTAAATCCGCAGGTAGTGTCGTTAGCACGGGCGATGACGCCATGCTTTGATGAAACGGAGCAAAGTAAGAAGTGCGTATATTGGAAGCGCTATCGGAGAAGAAGTCCGTGCTAATGTTGACCATAGTACCTTGTGGTAAATCCTCTGGATCGAAGGCGTGTACTTGATTGCGATTAACAAAAATAACACTGCCCGACTGGTAGGGATAGTGTTTGAAGTCGATTAGATGTTGCCCTTGCCCTTTGGTAATGAACAGGAAACAGAAATAATTCACTCGGTGGGGTTGGTAGGGATCGAAGTCGTAGCGACTGAGCCTTTCGCGGAAGCACTCAAGATCCATAACTTCGATACCAGAGTTCTCTATAGAGGGAGCTCGGTAGTGAATGTTGGGAATTGAATCACAATTGTTCATGCATGCCACTATAACACCTCCTTAAAAGAGTGTCTGTGTAGGGACTGGTTAGCCAGCGACAAGTCGCCGCTGGCCAAAGAGTACTAGCAAAAGAGTACTATAAGTGTATTTTCCCTATCCGACTGGCTCGCTCATCATAGTCATCCTCATGACAGCCTGAACAGCTATCAAAAGCACGAAGCCAGGGCTTCATGTAGTCACCATCTGCCGAGAAGTGTCTTGGGTCATCTTTTGCACCCTCCAGATCGATCTTGAACAAATGAGACTCACTAGGCATATGACAATCGGTACACTTAGCGACAAACTCATGAACGGGAGCTGCAATGGCAAACTCCTTGTTATGGCAATCGGTGCACTCACGCACCATGGCGTTATCATGACCTGGCTGATCCTGATATTTTTCAGACTTATGGGGGTTATGACAGGTTGAGCAGGTGAAGTCCTTCTTCTTACCCATAGCCACACCAGTGTCTGGATCAGTACCAATCATGGTTGTGCCCGCGTGACGGCCACCACGACCATCTCTGCGCCCTTCGGGACCAAAACCTGTGTTCAGGCTCAAGCGTGCACCTTGGGTAACTTCGCCAAAGACCTGGTCAAAGGGAGACAAATAATCCGGGTAACGCCTAACGGCATCATCTGTAGTGTGGCACTCAGTACAGGTCGCGGGCTTACCATACCCCATATCCTCTGCAAGGAAATCGTCAGTAACACGTGCTTCTGCAATCTTAACAATATTGTGTTTTGACGGCGTCTTAATATGTTCACTACCCGCACCATGACAACTTTCACATTGAATCCCAGTCATCGCAAACGTGCCATCCATTCCTGGCATATCATCTTGTCTATTCAGGTTGCGGTTATCATTTTCAGTGTAATCCTGCCAACCTGTTGTATGGCATCTACCACAGTAACCGTAGGGATGTGAATCTGGCGCAGTATTGGGTTGATAAGCATACGCATAGGGGATCTGCCCTCCTTTAGGAGCCACCCCAACGCCAGCCTTATCACCAGACATGATATAGCCATTTTGATCGATGAACATCGCACTAGATTTGTAGCCGCCAATGACGTAACTGATGTCCTGCCAGCCTGCGGGGTTACCCAGAGTATTGTCTATATCCAACATTTCCGGCGCACCAGCAAGAGAGGTGAATGGGTAGAGAGGTTCCTCGCCCTCGACCTTAGTCAGCTTAAAATTGTGACCCGTCTCGAAATAGGATTCCTTGTCCGTATGACAGGTAATACAAGTATTGGAACCAACATAGGCCAGCCCAGCAGATGTCACCACAACAGTGACTATTGACTCTGCATCGCCACCGTTACCATCCGAGATAACGTAATTGAGTATGCTAGTCCCCACCTCGGCAGGTTCGAACAAGATCATATTATCCTGAATCGATGCAGCTCCCGTCCCCTCTGACACCATTACGGTTTCGATCGTCAATGCATCACCATCTGGATCGGTATCGTTGGCCAAGGCATCGATAATACTGTTGCTGCCTATAGTGGCCTCCGCATCCACCGGATTAGCAATCGGTGGATTATTTTCAGCTGGAGGAGGAGTTGACTCATCATTATCATCATCGCTGCCACATGCACTCAGAAGGCTGAGAAGCATGGCTGCAATGAGCGTCTTGCGTGGGGCACTGCGCCCGTTAAATTTCATCATCATCATTTCCCTTTATTAGTTGATACAACGGCCCCTAGGTATGGGATTTAGCCCGGAGCGCATTAATTTGTTCATTTGTTAAATTAATGCTAATGCCCATGTCAAAGTAGGTCAGTAAGGGACTGGAAATTGCCGATTAAATACCGAAAGAGAGGAGTGTGAACCAAAGCAGTCACTGGGGCTCATCGAAAGCTGTGATTAACGAATGAGCCACAACATTGGCGCGTCATAGCGGTTGCAAGGAGGATAAGGACGGGGGGTCATTCTTGCTCAGGAGTCAGAGAAGCACCACGACCATAGTGGCCGTAGACCATAGAATAAATAGGTGTCTATGATGGGTTTTTATCTTCTCCCTATACATTGATTACCAAATGTTTTTTGATTATTAATCAAGTATCATCCTAGTTACAAAAGCAGTTAACAAAGATAAAATGCATCCACTAATTAAATTTAATCTGTTAATTCTCTTATTTAAAGATTAACTCTTTTATTAATATTCACTCATGCAGTATTTAATATTAAGAACAACTACCTAGCCTATGCAGCACTTGTTTTTATTAAGGTCAATTTATGTCATTAAATCCTTATTTACCTATTAAACTAGAGGATAACTGCCCTCACATTGATAATAAATTCAACTCAGTTTCATTCCCCATAGCTCACACGGCGCTGGTTGCTGAAGGGGGAGGACAAAGAGGAATATTTACAGCTGGTGTTCTCGATAGTTGGCTTGAGAAAGGCTTTAACCCTTTTAAATTACTCATAGGAACCTCTGCTGGAGCACAAAATCTATCAAGTTATATTACCAATCAACCTGGTTTTGCCCAGACATCTATTGCGAGTTTGTCACGAGACCCTCACTTTTTTAACCTAGGGAGACCGCTAATAGGAAGAAGTACAATCGACCTCGACTGGTATTTTAATCGAGTAGGAGTGGTAAACGAAAAAGGAAACGGATTACTCACGCATAAATTAAATACCGAGTGTGGTTTTAAACGTTTGAAGCAGCGTGAACTACTTATTTCAACCACCAATAGTTCTAATTATCAGGCTCAATTTTTTAGTCCTAATCAAGATAATTGGCTCACTCTCTTAAAAGCTTCAAGTGCTCTTCCGTTTTTGTACAGAAAAGGAGTAAAACTTGGGGATGAGTTTCATGTTGACGGAGGACTATCCGCACCTCTTCCTGTTGAAGAAGCCTATAAACGTGGCGCTCATAAAATAGTTGTAATACGTACTTTACCAAAAGAGTATTCAGCTCATACTCCTTGGATTTATCGTTTAAAATCTTGGATATGTTCATCAAACCAATGCCCAAAAGCTATAGACTACTTTGTGCATCATGAACATGCCTACCGTGAATCACTTAAATTTATTGAGTCCCCTCCTCCCGGTGTTGAAGTTATCCAAATTTTTCCAGATAAAGGATTAAAGAGCAGACTATTAGGCAGTAAAGAGTCCGACATCCATCTCGATTATCAACAGGGCAAACAAGCTGGAAATAAATTTATGGATCAGCATTTACAATCCCTAGTCGAATTTCAGCCCTTAGTCCCAGAAATAAATAAACGAACTGAAGCTAGAGTCGCTCGCTATTGTTAATACTCAAGATAGAGAACCATTATGGGTAGCCAGGTTATTTTTTATAAATTGACGCAGCTTATTTCATTGGCCACGTCATCCATCGCTTTAGCAAAGCTTGATATGCCAGAAGAGGGGATGAACAAGTGACGCTTATTATGTTGCTTACAGAATCGCTTCAATCTGTAGTAGGCGTCGTGGCTGATGCAATCGGAGGCGCAAATAACCGCATCGGCAGACCACAACATGGCATCTAAGCGCTTGCTACGGTCTTGGACACCGCCATCATGATGGCTGAATTCGCCATTACAACGAGACACCAGCTCCCTATATTGTTCAGTCATGCGCTGCAGGCCACCAACACATAAAATTTTCAGACCCTTAAGGTCTGGACAATCGGTGCAAGAAGCGGCACTGCATCTATTACAAGGAGACAGACTCTGCTTTACTAACCCTTCTAGAGATCGGGATTCTTGCTTCTGTAGTTGCAATTTTTGAGTTAAACCCAAAATATTCTCTTCACTGTGTTGCAGTTTTTGCTGCCACTGCAGTTTCTGTTTATCTAAAATCTCAAGCGAGATATTTTTACTCGCCAGTTCGTTATGTAGCTGCTTTAGTTCAAGCGCCGCTGCATTATTATTTCCTTCTCGTTCTAGTCGCTGGCAGTGCTCTTTGAGTTGCAAATTGTCCGCCTTAATTTCAGCCAGCTGTTGTTGTAGATCAACTAGCTGCCGCTCTTTACTAGAGATAGTCTGATGGGCTTTTTGCTGACTTTTATCTAACGATTTTTTCAGTTCTAACAGCTCCTTTTCAACAGTGTGTAGGCGTTTAAGATCCGCACCCTGGCCAGCCCCAATCTGATGAGACAACATATGAATGGTTTCATAAGCCATTTCCTCAATAGTCAGATCACACAAAGGGTGCGTTAACAGTGCCCATAGGGCTTCGGCGCTGGCTCCTCGATCTATATGTTGCTGCCAGACTGGTTTGAGCTCATCGCGACATTTAATCAGACCAAAACGCTTTATAGCGGCAGTAAACTTTTTATCTAGGTGCTTTTGTACCGTCAAAGACAGGTGATGTTTAACGTCACAGTTGGAAACGATCCAAGTGTGTAGCCAGTAATCACTTTTTCGAGCCTGTTCTTTGTCGACAATTTTCTCTGCCAGCTTACGGATCTCAGATGTCGTCAAACAGGTACCTATCACAGGACATAGCAGTTTAGCGCTTAACTCCCACAGTTTACGTTTACCTTTAAAGCAATTAAATGTCTGTGTTCCAGTGGCTGAGATATCACACATGCAGTCCTCCTTAATTCTGTCGCGGCTAAACTTGCCTTTAGCAATGATTGAGTCGTCAATGGCATTAGTGTAACTAACACATCGCATATGATAATAGTTATCATTCGTATGAATAGGAAGTGTTACTTGAGAATATTTTTCGCGAAAGAATAATTATGGGGGCAATGGTATTTTGGTTTTTGTGGCCGCGTTCAACACATGGCTTTAATGATGAGTGTCTATGGTTAGCTGTTGGGTAAAAAGAGGACTGAGAGAGAAAAATTGATGTAGGTGATTAAACTGCAATGACCGTTCGCAATCGCCGCAATACGCACACTCATGCGGTTGCCCTGCTAGGACATTAAATAGAGCCCAAATATAATATCTAAGCTCTACTCCGTTGGAAATAAATTAAGCTGCCTATTAATCCATTTACTAGAAAATACTGGAGAAGAATTTACCTACTGAAGAAATTGCCCCAGAAGTCCAATTTGCAATTGATTTTCCAGCATTACTGAACCATTCTCCGATATCGTTGAAAAAGTTAACAATCGAGCTTGCTAGATTTGCAAAAAACTTCCCTACAGAAATAAGCAAAGTAGTAAAAAATGCACCAATTGCTTCAGTCGCTGATAAAATGCGCTTTTGCTGCCCTGGATGATCAATCCCTGCTTTAATCAACTTATCGTAGTTTTTATTAATTAGTGCATCAGACGCTTTTTTTGCTTCAGCTTTCTGATTCTCCATCGCTTCTACAAATGAATTGGTTGTTGCATCATTAGGTTTTTTATTGTCTTTCAATATAGTAACTGATGCTGTGGCGCCACTCCTTTGGCCTTCAACAAATGAGTTTGTATCGTTTTTATACGCCTCTAAGTCAGCTGTAACTTCCGAATTACCAGCGACATCTGTTGCTTTAAAAGCCATTAACCCTGAGTCATTTGTTGCGCTAGCGTAAAGTAAATCAACCGGAACAGAATAAGTATGAGTTGCACCTGACTTATGGTGTTCACGCATTGCATTCATATGATGTACGAAAGATTCTTGAGCATTCATAGTATTTATCCATTTAGAGTATGCAAGATAATTGGCCTATATCCTTAGCCAATGATTTCGAGCTATAACTTTAGCTAGCGTTGACTGAAATCTCCTTCTGATAACCTTCTTACGCCACTTCCCTATTCCGTTTTAATATAAATCTAGAGCCAGAATTCCGTTAAGGTTATTGATTTAAAGCGTAAATTACGGATTGCTTTCTAGATGGAGAATAGTGAAGCATCCTTATATTCCACTATCTTCAGGTAACCTTCCTTTAAGCGCTTCTAGCTCAGTAAAAACCAAAGGTTGATAGCGACGATCGATAGCCTCCCATTATTAATCAGTCGAAAATTCTAGACTAATGAGCGTACTTCTAAGGCAAGGCATAACAACTTCCTACTTAAGCAATGCCTAAAGCCTAATGAGAGGCACTAAAACATGTAATTAATGATGGGTGTCTATAACTGGCTCAAATGCACAACTGTATACACACAAGTATTCAGCATGGTAATGTAAAGCCAAATTTGTGGTTTTTGAGTAAATTTTTTATGAATTTCATTCTTAATAATTGTGGCAACAGGGTCTATAGCGAACACTACAACCTTGAAAATGTTGTATATGATTTCAGCAGAGGCGCGAATAACAACCACTTGTTCAGCAGCATTAGGAAGGGAGATGAAGTTGTAGTTCTGTCTTACGCTGACATCAACAGCAGGGACAGTGTAGTAGCAGTAACATATTGTTTTGAACGTTTAGAATTAACACACGATTATTACAAGGCAGGTAGAACATCACCGCCTTGCGGCTTAGTGATCGGCTACGAGTTAATGAAATATACGTTTTTAAAGTTTCAAGCTGTGGTTATGTTCCCTGAGATGTTTGATAAGAATGGTAACTTCAAACGTGGTGTAAATATTAAGGAACATGCGTAACAACTAATGATGGGTGCCTATGCAATTCCTCTTTCAAAAGCTTAGTAGGTGGTCGTTATTTATGCCATTAACTGTGGCTGGCACCTTTTGCCCGAGCGAAAGCAGCTCGCGAAGAGATCTAAGAATGTGCTGATATCCATCCTATACTCAATCAAAGGCGATCGGCCTTTGATTGCTATTGACGGCCTAGGGGATGGATATGAATGTATTACGAATAGTACTGTTATTACTGGCGGTGATGCCTATCACCACGGTCGCCGATGTCGATAAGCAAACCCTCGATAAAATCTATCAGCTAGATATTAAGCTCACCGAAGAAGACTTGCTCGTTAAGGTGCAGGGCTATCCGGTGCCAACCTACGACGCCTTTCATGGTTGGTTGATTATTAACGACGTCGAAGATCGCTACGATGAGATAACAGCATTCTTTGCTAAACAGGGCGTCGAGAAAGTTATTCCTATTTACTTAGCGATGTTGCAAGGCACTAGTTGGGAGATGAAAGGCACCTCCGTTTTTACCTTTCCCGAGGTCGACCAATGGCAGAGCATGGCTAATACGCTGATCTTTTTACAGCAGGAAATAGTGCCGATTATCGGCGATGTGATTCCGGTCTCTGGTGACCGTTCCGATGAGTATAATCGCCTAGCTGGCGGTGCCGGACAGAGTAAGCACATGCAGTTCTGCGCCTTGGACATGGTGCCGGTTAAGAGCTACTCCCGCGAGGAATTAATGTCAAAGCTGAAGGAGATACATAGTAAGGTAGGGCAGAAATATCAGGTCGGTTTGGGTATCTATGGCGGTATTCGGTTTCATATCGACACCTGCGGCTTCCGCCAGTGGTAGTGTCTAAACAAGTAGGGTCAGACTCTGACAAATCCCCACAAAAAAAGCGACCCCACAAGGTCGCTTTTTCAATTCTCTAACTAGAAGAAACCATCAAACTCACAGTTTCCATAATGGCGTTACTGCCGATGATAAGACAAGGAAGCCGATGGTTTTCGCCGCTGAGTTAACTCCGGTCAAAGCAGCGACCTATAGCTACCCATGTTAAATCAATAATAAGGACTGCTTGTTAAATAAAAAGCTCAAGACTAATCAGCGTACTTCTAGGACGGGGCATAACAACCTCTTACTTAAGCAATACCTAAAGCTTAGTAAGAGGCACAAAAACATGCAATTAATGATGGGTGTCTATGATTGGTTATTATTACTCTATGATTGGCTTGATGGGTGTCTATGATTGGTCTCTTTCATCTCCGCACAGAAAGGCGCGCCGAACTACGCGGCTACAACAATGATAATAAGGAGTGTCTTCAAGACTAATCAGCGTACTTCTAGGACGGGGCATAACAACCTCTTACTTAAGCAATACCTAAAGCTTAGTAAGAGGCACAAAAACATGCAATTAATGATGGGTGTCTATGATTGGTTTTCTATGATTGGTTTGTTTGCATTTTGGCTAAAATAACGACATTTCGTGTGAAAATAGGAAGGGGACTGAGAGATTAATCACAGTTTGTTGGCATATGCTGAGAGAGACTAAATGCGTGATATTTCTCACTTAATTATACAAAAACAAAAAGAGGTTACATGTACCTACATACATTATCTATTCAAGGGTATAAGAGGCTCATAGATGTAAATATAGATTTTAATGATGCCACATTCCTAATTGGACAAAATAACAGCGGTAAAAGCTCTTTAATTAGTGCAATAGAGCTATTGCTAACTAATAAGCAAATACCAACAGAAGACTTCAATCATCAAGTTAATATTGAAACTGGCGAAAGTGAGATAGCTACAGACCAAGTAGTGATGCAAGCTGAATTTAGGAACGTTAGTGCGTTATCTGATACTTGGAGAGGGTTTAAAGGTAGGACGTACACTTATGAAGTTCCCGATGGAGAGCAAGAATCAGGGGTTTCCATTATTTATAGAAAGGAATGGGGACCCGGTAAGGCTCCAACTCAATACCTTAAAGCATTCGAGCGTATTTTAAAAGATGAGTTCGCAGGGGTGAATAAGATTGAACAGTTGATAGAGCGGGGTATTCCTGAAGCTGTTGTAATGGAAACTTTTGATAAGCTATCGGGCCCACTGACAGCTAAAGCAGTTAAGGATAAGTTAGATTATATAGATGAGTTATGGAACATTACTGAAAATGAGACATTTTTTAAGAATCCAGGCGGAATTGCAGGTAATGTATTGTCCCGACTTCCAAGGTATTTATTGATACCGGCTGATGGAGGTGAGTACGAACTTTCCAAAACTAGTGGAACTCTTCAAAAAACACTCAAGGAGTTGTTTAAAGAAGTTCGAGACCGTTCACCAAACTACGCAGAAGCTCAAACTTGTCTAAATAGCTTAGCTGCTGAATTAGACCCTGCTGATGTAAATTCTGATTTTGGAAAAATGTTAGGCCAACTAAACAATGTAATGTCATCTGTTTTTCCCGAATCATCAGTCCATGTCACTGCAAACTTGAGTAATCCAGACGAAGTTTTAGTGCCTCAGTTTGATATAGAAATGGAAAGTAACGTTAAAACTCCTATTCAAAATCAAGGCACTGGTATGATTAGGGCCGCTGTATTTAGTTTACTTCGTTTCCGAAAAATATGGGAAGAAGAAAGGGCAATTCAGAATGACCGTGGTTTAATCATTTGTTTTGAGGAGCCTGAGATATTTTTACATCCTTCAGCCGCCAACCAAATGAGAAATACCATATATGAATTGGTGTCACCGAATTCACAAATCATAGCGTCTACTCATTCTCCATACATGATAGACCTGTCCAAAAAACCTAGGCAAAATTTAACTAGGTTTGTAAAAGACAGAGTTGGCAGTAAAACTAACACTTTCTCAGTATCTAAAGCTTTCAAACAATTACAAGATAATGATAAAACATATGTGAAAATGGTTCTGAAAATTGATGATTATGTAGCAAGGGCATTTTTTGGAAATCGAACAATTTTAGTTGAAGGTGATTCCGAAGACATAGTTATTAGAGAGACCATTAAAAGGTTACCTATAGAAGTAAGAAATCATGTAATGAGTAACTGCGAGGTAATCAAGGGAAGAGGGAAGCCAGTATTAAAATCATTGATATTATATTTGAAAGCAGTTGGTATATCACCGATTGTAATGCATGATTCAGATACTGGTGTCGCCGGCGCAGTAGTTCATAATGCTCCCATTAGAGCTGCTTTAGGTAATGACGATAACCTATACGTTTTAGAAAGGTTTCTTGAAGATGTTCTAGACTATCCAGCCCCTTCAAGCGAAAAACCTTATAAGGCGTATTGCCACACTCTAGGATGGGGTGAAAACTATGCAGATATTCCTGAGGCTTGGCGTATTATCTTTGAAGGGCTGATGGGAATTAGAGGTATGGTATAAAAATCTCTGATCTCAACCGTATCCTTGAGGCGTTAACCTCCCTTGAGTGACAAAGGGAATATAGTTAATTAGCTGATTTAGTCTTTGTTTGCGAAGCGAGTAACTGCTGACTTGTAGTGTAATAAACAGGGTCAAAGCAAACTTAATCTCCACAAAAAAAGCGACCCTAAGGTCGCTTTTTCAATTCTTTAACTAGCAGAAACCATCAAACTCACGGTTCCCATAATTGCGTCGCTGGCGATGCTAACTCTTTATGAAAGCTAGCAGTAGCGAGCCCAAGCAGCAATTATTCGTAGTCAGAGACTGGGACACAAGCACACATCAAATTACGATCCCCAAACACATCATCGATACGGTTAACCGTAGGCCAGAACTTGTTTAGCTTAACCGCTTTAGTTGGGAACACAGCCTCTTCACGCGTATATGGACGTGAATCAAATTCTGAGTCCATGATATCGGCTAAGGTATGCGGCGCGTTGTGCAGCGGGTTGTTGTCCGCTGGCCACTCGCCTGCTTCTACCTTGGCAACTTCACCGCGGATAGACACCATTGCTTCGATAAATCTGTCTAACTCAACCTTAGATTCTGATTCTGTCGGCTCAATCATCAAGGTTCCCGCCACTGGGAAGCTCATGGTTGGCGAGTGGAAACCGTAATCGTTCAGACGCTTAGCGATATCCATCTCAGTCACACCCGATGTCTCTTTAAGCGGACGCAAATCGATGATGCACTCATGGGCAACACGGTCATTTCGGCCAGAATAAAGAATCGGGTAATGCTCAGACAGTTTCTTCATGATGTAGTTAGCGTTAAGCAATGCCACTTGCGTTGACTGACGAAGCCCCTTCTTACCTAACAACTTGATGTACATCCAAGTGATAGGCAAGATGCTTGCGCTGCCGTATGGCGCTGCAGATACCGCACCATTATTGTCAGACTCAAGACCGTGCTTAATCACTGTGTGACCCGATAAGAATGGCGCAAGGTGCTTTTTAACACCGATTGGGCCCATGCCTGGTCCGCCGCCGCCATGGGGAATAGCGAAGGTTTTGTGTAAGTTAAGGTGCGATACATCCGCGCCGATAAAGCCCGGTGATGTAAGGCCAACCTGTGCGTTCATGTTGGCGCCATCAAGGTAAACCTGACCGCCGAACTCGTGAATAACTTCACAAATTTCGCCGATGCTTTCTTCATACACACCGTGAGTCGATGGGTAAGTCACCATGATGCAAGATAAGTTGTCAGCCACTTCTGCGGCTTTGGCTCTTAAGTCATCCATGTCGATGTTACCGGCTTTATCACAGGCGGTAACTACGATTTTCATGCCAGCAAGCTGGGCTGATGCTGGGTTGGTACCGTGAGCTGATTGTGGGATAAGACAGATATTTCTGTGCGCGTCGCCACGTGACTCATGGTATTGCTTAATCGTAAGTAGACCAGCGTATTCACCTTGTGCACCCGAATTTGGCTGCAGTGATACCGCGTCGTATCCGGTAATTTCCACCAACCACGTTGATAGCTCTTCGAGTAACTGTGCATAACCTTCCGCTTGGTCTAGCGGGCAGAATGGGTGCATGCTACCAAACTCAGGCCAAGTGATAGGCATCATCTCGGTGGCTGCGTTTAGCTTCATGGTGCATGAACCGAGCGAGATCATTGAGTGGTTCAAGGCCAGATCTTTATTCTCGAGACGCTTGATGTAACGCATCATCTCGGTTTCGCTCTGGTAGCGATTAAACGTTGGGTGAGTCAAGATTGCATCGGTGCGCACTAGCTCAGCTGGAATTGATGTGCTGCCGTTAGCCACAATAGCGTCATCAAGCTTAGCGACGTCTAGACCATGATCTGCGCCCAAGATAACGTCAAATAGCTCAGCTACGTCACTGCGGGTGGTGGTTTCAGCCAAGCTGACACCCAGCATGCCGTCAGCGTCGATGCGCAGGTTAAGGCCTGCAACAGCTGAACGTGCAGTCACTGCGGCAACGTCTAAGCCTTTAAGTGACAAGGTATCGAACCAAGTGTTGTTAACCAGCTCAACGCCTTTGGCGCTTAGGCCAGCTGCCAAGATATCGGTTAAGCGATGGATACGCTCTGCAATCACCTTAAGGCCTTGTGGGCCGTGAAATACTGCGTAGAACGACGCCATGTTGGCCAGTAATACCTGTGCGGTACAGATATTGGAGTTCGCTTTTTCGCGGCGAATATGTTGCTCGCGAGTTTGCATTGCCATACGCAGTGCACGGTTACCGCGAGTATCTTGTGATACTCCGATAATACGACCGGGCAGTGAACGTTTAAAGGCGTCACGTGTCACGAAGAATGCAGCGTGTGGACCACCAAAGCCCATTGGCACACCAAAGCGCTGTGAGTTACCCAATACGACATCGGCGCCCATAGAACCTGGAGATTTAAGCATCACCAGTGACATGATGTCGGCCGCGACTGAAACGATGGCCTTTTTCTCATGCAACTGGGTAAAGAGTTCTGTGTAATCGCAGATTTGACCGTAGCGGTTAGTGTACTGGAACAGTGCACCAAACAGCTCGTAGTTAACGGCGTCAGCTGCAGGGCCAACAACGACTTCAAAACCAAAGCATTCGGCGCGGGTTTTTACCACGTCGAGTGTCTGTGGGAATACGTCATCTGCCACAAAGAAGATGTTGGCTTTTTTCGCTTTAGAAACACGCTTAGCCAGCGCCATTGCTTCCGCGGCAGCGGTGGCTTCATCAAGCAGTGATGAAGAAGCAAGATCAAGACCAGTAAGGTCCATTGATAGCTGCTGGAAGTTAAGAATCGCTTCAAGACGACCTTGAGCGATCTCTGGCTGGTATGGCGTATACGCCGTGTACCAACCTGGATTTTCAAGCACGTTACGTTGGATAACGCTCGGTACTTCAGTACCGTAGTAACCCATACCTATGTAGCTTTTAAAGACTTTGTTTTTATCCGCAATTTGACGAATATAAGCCAAGCCTTCAGCTTCACCACATGAATCGCCAACGGCGAGATCACGATTAAGAAGAATTGATCCTGGCACGATTTGTTCGGTCAAGTCTTCTAACGATTCAGCACCCACAAAATTCAGCATCTCTTGCTGCTGTTCGGCACCTGGACCGATATGACGGCGAAGAAATAATTCGTGCTGCTCTAACTGCGTAAGGGTTTCTTTGGTCATGAGTAACCTGGTTCCATATTTGCCAGTATCCAACCTGTAGGGGAGCGGATTTACTGGTCTCGTTGTTTTAGACCAATGTCACTATCGAGCATATTTGCTCATTTAATGAATGGCATTGGTATGGTCTCTATTTCAACTGTTCACGTTATCGGGCATTGCCATATAACGGACAAAGCCCCAGTCTTTAGCAGAGTGGGGCTTTGTTGATTATCACAACTTATTCGTCGTCGATAACCGCTTGATAGCCTTCGGCATCAAGCAAATTTTCTAGCTCAGCGAGGTCAGTAGGCATGACGCGGAAGAACCAGCCATCACCAAATGCATCACTGTTAACAAGCTCAGGTGAATCTTCTAGCGCTTCGTTAACGGCAAGAACTTCGCCCGTAAGTGGTGAGTAGATGTCTGACGCGGCTTTTACAGATTCAGCTACGGCACAATCTTCACCGGCGTTTAGCTCGTCGCCAACATCTGGCAGCTCAATAAACACCATGTCACCCAATAGCTCTTGAGCGTGCTCACTGATACCTACTGTGTAGCTACCGTCTTCTTCTTTACGGATCCATTCGTGAGAAGAAGCATATTTAAGTTCAGCTGGGATATTGCTCATTGGTCTTAATCCTTATTCGATTGTTCTAATTTTGTAATTTAATAAGACGTTTACTGATTTGCCTATTTAGGCTTATATCAGTTTTTTGCGTGTTTTCGCAGCGGTTTCAGCACTCTTTTGCCATTAATCTATTGGATATTGTTTCAATACACTTCAATAGGATAAGGCTATTACTCATCATTATATTCACCGCTAAGCTAAACGCTAATGAAAAATGATTTTTAAAGTGACCTGAACTGCTATTTTACCCTACTGGCCAAGTCCATCAACGTACTTAGCCAATAGTCATATATCTATGCCATGAATGCTCTATACATTCACCAACATTTTTTGAGGTGAATACGCAGGAATTTCGTTCTAATTTTAGGAGCCAGCGCGCAGTTGATACTTATCAATGAGCACTGGCGACACTAAAGTAGGGCGAAATAACCAGTATTAACCCAGAAAAACTAAAACGCTTGCTTACCATTACGCACGAAACTTGGTTTGATTACTTTAACAGCGACGCGCTTTTTACGCATCTCTACTTCAGCAACATCACCAATAGTATTAGGTACACGCGCCATGGCGATAGAGTAACCTAGCGTTGGCGAGAAGGTGCCACTGGTAATAGTGCCTTGTTGCTCAACACCGTCGCTGTCGGTAAAGAATACTGACATGCCGTGACGGATAACGCCTTTAGCGTCCATAACAAGGCCGACTAACTTGTCGGTGCCCGCTGCTTTAATCGCTTCAAGGGCTTTACGGCCGTTGAAATCGCGATCTTCCGGTGCCCATGCCACTGTCCAGCCCATGTTAGCCGCCAGTGGGTTAACACTTTCGTCCATGTCTAGGCCGTAAAGGTTCATGCCCGCTTCAAGACGCAGCGTGTCACGCGCGCCAAGTCCACATGGCTTAATGCCAGCGTCTAAAAAGGCTTGCCATAATGCTTCGGCCTCAGCTTCAGGAACGATAACTTCGTAACCTGTTTCGCCGGTGTAACCGGTAGTGGCAATAAAGAGAGAGTCTGCTTGCACACCAAAGAATGGCTTCATGCCTTCAATCGCGGTGTTTTGCGTGGCGTTAAATACCGTAGCCGCTTTTGCTTTGGCGTTAGGGCCTTGAACGGCAATCATTGCTAGCTCTGGACGCTCAGTCACTTCGACGTTGAAACCTTTAACTTGTTCGTTTATCCAAGCAAGATCTTTTTCGCGAGTCGCTGAGTTAACCACTATGCGATATTCAGTGTCTGACAGGTAATAAGTAATGAGGTCGTCGATAACGCCGCCATTATGGTCCAGCATTCCGCCGTAAAGCGCTTTACCAGGTACTTTTAGCTTGGCTACGTCATTGGCTAGCAATTTACGTAAGAAGGCACAAGCGTCGTCACCAATCACATCGACGACTGTCATGTGTGATACATCGAACATACCCGCGTCTTGACGTACTGCGTGGTGCTCTTCGATTTGTGAACCATAGTTAAGTGGCATATCCCAACCGTGGAAATCTACCATCTTGCCATTTGATTCTAGGTGCTTGTTAAAAAGTACAGTTTTGTTAGCCATTTCTTTCCCTTCTTTGGGGTATTCGAGTCTGCAACTGGTGTAGGGTGCTTGTCACCAGATCAATTTGGTCGTATTAAAATGCGGCGAAATTATACCTTGAGTATTGCTTTTGTATACAAAAGAATTTTCTAATCCGAACAGTTTAGTCATTAGTTTTTCTCATGCTGTAATGGTAATAATTTCATACCAAAATGCTGTTTTCCAAAGATAAAACAACAAGTACATGAAATAACAAGCTTATTCAGCTTTAGCTAAAACAGAAGAATGTTAATCTTGTTCACTTTTACACAGCTTGGGTAAGCTTTTTTTGTTGCCGAGCGCCTGCTGAATAAACAGTGTTTTCAATGGCGCAAAATTATCAACGATATTTAAGCCAAGATCGCGGATGACTTTCTTGAGAGGATTGGTGCCCTCAAACAGTCTTTTAAAGCCTTCCATTGAGGTTATCATCTCTAACGCTTCGGCTTTACGCCAGCGCTCAAGACTGCGCAGATGACGGTAATCACCAATGTCTTTACCCTGCTCTTTTAGCTCACTGATGGTTTCTATAATGCTGGCGGCATCTAAGAAACCTAAGTTAACGCCCTGACCTGCTAATGGATGAATGGTATGCGCGGCGTCGCCAGCCAATACCAAACGGTGACGAGCAAAGTGGCGCGCATAACGCATACGGAGTGGAAATGCTTGGCGATCACTTTCCAGTGAGCACATGCCTAAACGGCCATCGTATGCGGCGGTCAATGCACGTTCGAACTGCTGCTTGTCGAGTGCCAGTAGCGCCTCGGCTTTATCGGGTGACACCGACCATACAATTGAGCAGAGGTTTTTTTCGTACAAAGGCAGGAAAGCCAGTGGACCTTCACTATCAAATACCTGCCTTGCCGTGTCGCCATGGGGCAGTTCGGTGCGGATCGTAGCGACAATGGCGTGGTGGTTGTAATCCCAAAAAGTCATCGGGATTTTGCACTGTTCGCGCACCCAAGAGTTGGCGCCGTCTGCGGCCACCACTAATGCAGCGCTGATGTTGTCGCCATTATCTAAGGTTAACCATGCTTCACGTTCACCAAAGGCGATACGCTCAAGACGCTGGTTTTCGATGTAGGTCAGTTCGCTAAACTCTGTTGCGCGTTCAGCTAGTGCAAACGCGATAGAGTCGTTTTCAATGATGGCGCCAAGATGAGTTTCGCTAAGGGAATGTGCATCGAAGTCAATTTTGCCAAGGCTGTCTTTGTCCCACACTTGCATTTTTTGGTAAGGACTAATGCGGTTTGCCGCCAAATATGGCCATGCACCTAGATTGGTTAGTAAGTGCTGACTTGCTTTATTAATGGCACTCACTCTGAGTTTAGGCGGGCCAGATACGGCGTGGGTTTGGCCGGCATCAATCACCACAACGTTAATGCCTTCCATTGCCAAGCCAATGGCGGTCGCTAAACCCACCATCCCACCGCCAACAATCGCGACATCATAAGTTTGTGTGCTTAACATTTTTAACCCTTACTCATTTAACTAAATTGAATATCAACGGTGCTGACTAAATCAGTCAGCTTGGCTCAACTTTTTGTCCAGCCCATGGCTTTTCGCGCCACGGGCGCTTTCAGCGGCGGAAACCAAGATAATAGGCGTAAGCCTAGGTTTCGGCCAATGACTAACGGCCAGTGATCATTAGAAAAGCCGCGCACTAAGAACTCAATATTGTTCATGGTGCTTTCTCGGTCGACATTGCGACGCGCTAGATAGTCGTGCGTCACTTGGCTTAGACCGATATCTAACTCACTGTTTACACTGTGAGTGAGCGATTGCTTTACCACCTCAAGTAAACTGACCACGTCGCGCAGCCCAAGGTTAAAGCCTTGTCCTGCAATAGGGTGCAGTGTTTGCGCGGCGTTACCTAAAAAGACGGTGCGATGATAGATAGGCCTTGGCATATACGACAGCATTAACGGATAACTAAAGCGCTCACCGATATCGATAAAGCGCCCTGCTCGGTAACCAAATGTGCTTTGCAGTTTTTCGATAAACTCCGCTTTGGGCGCCTTAAGCAGTTGCTCCGCCTCTGCGGATGACAACGCCCACACCATAGAAAGTCGATGTTCGCCATTACGTTTAGACATCGGCAACAAGGCTAATGGCCCCGTTTGGGTGAATCGCTCAAACGCCCAACCTTGATGCGGCTGCTCGGTTCTAATATTAGTAATGATCGCCGTTTGCTGAAAATCGACCTGCTCTAATGGCTGTTTAAAAGCATGGCGCACTTTAGAGTTAAGACCATCGGCGGCGACCAAGAGTTTGGCGGCGATCTGTTGACCGCTGTCTAAAGTCAGCAACTGTTGTTCGGCTTGTGCCTCAACGTCAGTCAAACTGGCAGGGCAATATAACTGGATGTCACTTTTTTCTAGTTGACGGAACAGCTGTTGCCCTACTGCTTCGAGTTCAACCACTTGCCCTAAATAAGGCAGCTGAAGATCGTCGCTATTGAGCTCGGTCATGCCGAAATTGCCGCGATCAGAGATATGGATATTTTTGATTTCGCTGGCGAGCGCCGCAATGTGTGGCCATATCTGCAGTTTTTTTAACTCGAAGATAGAACCATGAGAGATGGCAATAGAGCGAGCATCGAATCCCGGGTGTTGCTCATTAGGGCGATGCGCTTCAATCAAGGCGATTTTAAGAGGTCGTTCAGTTTGCTTGGCAATCTGCGCGAGTCCAAGAGCTAATATCGCCCCTGCCATTGCGCCGCCGACGATTGCAATATCAACCTGTTCGACCGCATGTGTATTAGCCATGGAATTTTTAACCCGATAACTGATGTTATTGCTGTTACTTATCTTAGTCTCTTAGAAACCAAAACCGCCATAACACGAGTGCGATGGCGGCTTAAGCAACGGACGTTTAGTGCAACACACCAAGGTCTATTGGTTTGTCGTCTTCGATTGCTGGCCCAAACTCTGAGTAACATAGCAATGCAGCCATGCGAGTGAACTCCATCAGCTCGATAAGTGCCGCTTCTGACTCATCGTCTTCAGCTACATCAAATTCTACCTGGGCAATTTCGGATAGGTCTTGGATCACTTCGCGCACCTCTTTCGAGGCTTTATTCAATTTAGGTTGAATAATTGCAATCCCAGTCAGGAAGCTCTGTACCCATAACGATAGCGCTTCAACACGCTTTGATATTGGCTCCTCTTCCTCTGGCAGCATAGGGTTAAAACCAAAGTCAGTATCGGACAGACGCGTGACCGCATCTTGATAGAGCTCTTCGATTAACAGCTGTAATTTTGGAGGTAGTGCTTGGCCGTCATTCATCAGCTCTAATAAAGGTGATGTCCAACCTTTAGATGATTGTTCAACACCGCCACAGATCAAGCCGACTAAAGCGCCGTGAACTTCGACAGGGTGCTGAGCAATTTCAGCTTCGTTGAGTGCCGCAAGTAAGTTATCCATGCGGAGCGTTGGGAGGGTCGCCATAAAGTCATTTCCAGTCGCAAAATTTACTAGCTTCATGCTAGCAGAACTGATGGATTCGACCAAGAGTTGCCACCATAAAGTGGTTAAAAGTTTGCGGGCACCACCACAAAAGCAATAATCAAGAATGCCAAGGGCAATGGTAATGGCTATCGATACCTGAAAACGGCTGCCAATAAAGCCATACTTAAATCGGCGAGCAACCATAGCCATCGCCAAAACCGCTCTATGTTTGTACGCCAATGGCTATCTAAACAACAATTAATCTAAACTATCTAAGTTTAGGAGGTGATGCTGTTGCACTTTGCTTTTTAGACCGATATAGTCCGCTCAAGTACACGGTTAAAGGATTCCTTTAGGAATGGGTAACAAGGCAATTGAAATTACCCTTATGGGGCGCACCTACTCTATCGCTTGTCCAGATGGACAAGAGACAGCACTTAGGCACGTTGCTCATAATCTTGAAAATCAGTTATTGTCGTTAAAAGCACGCACCAATAACATTAGTCGTGAAGAAATTGCCATTATGGCCGCATTAAATACCGGCTATGAGCTGTTGGAAGAACAACAGAAGAATCAAGATTATAACAAGCAGATGGATGAAAAAATCGGTTTGCTGCAGTCAACTTTAGAGCATGCATTAGTAGAACGTTCTACTAAAGAGGCCTAAAAAGGTTATAATCTGTTTTACTGAAGCTGTACCTAATTAGTGTCGTAAGCCATTTAGAGGTCAATTGACCTGCTTACGAATAAAAGTTTTGCTCCCTGGGATTCGCGCTAGCTGGCAATGTCCCTGTGCCGATATTTACAAAACCCAGGGTGAACGTTTTACTGACATTGTGCAAGCTCGGCTCGTATCGAGAAGCCTTAGGAAGTATGCGTTTACCCGCCTTGAACTACGGTTCAAGGGCTACGTCAAGCGGTCGGTGTTCCGGGGAGCAATTTAAATTTACTGAAAACCACTCTTTTTATTAAGAGTGGTTTTTTTGTATCTGTGGATCTAAGTCGGATAAAGCTGAGACGGTGAAAAGCCGGATAGTGCAGAGACGTTACAGAACGGGAATGCGAAGACGGTGGAAAGCAGGGTAAAGCCGGACAAGCAGAAAAAGCAGGAAGAGCAGGAAGAGCAGGAAGAGCAGGAAGAGCAGGAAGAGCAGGAAGAGCAGGAAGAGCTAAACATCATCAAGCCACTTTTTATTAATGTTTGAGCAGTGCAACTAAATCCACAGCTAGATCGCCCTATCAAAGAGTTACAACTTGAATAATCCCCTACCTATGTTACTTTTTGTTTTTTCATTTACAGCAACGGCTTATGTTTGACGAATTTAAAGTTCAACTAACGACTTTCGACTGGAATGGTGTTTCTGGCTTAACCAATATTTTAATGGTTATTCTGACAGGTCTACTACTTTACGGCCTGAAGCAAGGTTCTAACAATATCAAGGAATCTTCGTTATCACGAGATGCTGATATTCTTCGCTGGGCGATGGCTGAAATGGATCTGCTAAAACCAGCAATCCGTGTTTTAACAAATGCACACAAAAGTCGCCCCTATTGTAATTGCCCCGGGGAGCACATAAGGCACTACGACTGTAGCTGGAATACTGAAGAGTTGGCAGCAGCACAAGAGGTCAGTGTAAAGCTGCAACGTATAGGATATATGGCCTTACATAATTTGATTTCAAGAAACCACTTTATGAATATTTGGGGGCCAATGTATCTATCCACTTGGTACTCTTTAGAAGCATGGGTTAAACACAAAAGGCTTGATTTGGATGAACCTTTAACTATAGAGAGTGGCGCATATTCACGTATTTACTTAGAGCAGTTTGCTCATTATTGTGAAGAAAACATGCCTGATGTTCTAGTGAACAACGAGCGTAGAAGGTTTAACTTACCCACTATCGCCATTCATAAAAAGAAACCAAGACTAAAAGCCTCCAAAGTGTTCAAACCTAAGAAAGAAAAACTTGATATTTAGCACTAAAAAATTCAGCTTTTCTTTATATAAACGCTTTAATCGTTTTTAGACACTGCTCCTAATTCATAGCTCAAGTAAACCTTAAGAAATAATAGCCACACTTAAAACCTCAGTCCCTGTAAAAAGGGGCTGATCTCTAACCTAGTTTTAGTGTAAAATCCTCTCTTTCGTCAGTCCAAAAGCCAAGTTGCTTAGACCTTAAGAATTTGACCCTAAGAATAAACGATGTCACAGACTCTGTTTTATCTCATGCCTAAAGGCAGTCATACGCAGCGCCATGCTCAATTTTCAGCGTTAGAGCAGGTGCATATTTTTGCGTGTGAGTTGGCTCAACAGGCGTTTGTAAACCAACAGTGGGTCTACATTCATTGCACTGACAAAGATCAGGCTTATGCCATTGATGAACTTTTATGGCAGTTTGAACCGCAATCTTTCGTGCCGCATAACCTTAAAGGTGAAGGGCCGGCAGGTGGCGCCCCAGTTGAAATAGGCTTTGATAGGCTTGGGGCCAATAAAAATCGCCATGTTCTGATTAATCTTGCAGACCAAGTACCGCAATTTGCAGTAAACTTTGGTCAGATTATCGACTTCGTTGCCAACGATGATAGCCATAAAGCGATCGCACGCGATCGCTATCGGCAATATCGCACTCTTGGGATAGCACTAACGACCCAAGACTTGAGCAATACAACCAATTAATTTTAGTTTGAGATAAGTACGCTCCCATGGAAAAAACATATAACCCGCAGTCTATCGAACAATCTCTTTACCAAAACTGGGAAGAGAAAGGTTACTTCAAGCCACACGGCGACGAGTCTCAAGGCAACTATTGCATCATGATCCCGCCACCAAACGTGACGGGTAGCTTGCATATGGGCCATGCTTTCCAAGATACCATTATGGATACCTTGACTCGTTATCAACGTATGAAGGGCAAAAATACCCTTTGGCAGGTCGGTACTGACCATGCTGGTATTGCAACGCAGATGTTGGTTGAGCGTAAAATTGCTGCAGAAGAAGGGCTAAATCGTCATGATTTAGGTCGCGAAAACTTTATCGATCGTATCTGGGACTGGAAGAAAGAGTCTGGTGGCACCATCACTAAACAGCTACGTCGTCTTGGCGCGTCTGTTGATTGGGAACGCGAGCGTTTCACCATGGATGACGGTATGTCTGAAGCGGTACAAGAAGTGTTTGTCCGCCTGTTTGAAGATGACATGATTTATCGTGGTAAGCGTTTGGTCAACTGGGATCCAACCCTGCACACTGCGATTTCAGATTTAGAAGTTGAGAACAAAGAAAAACAAGGCAGCATGTGGCATTTCCGCTACCCGCTCGCCCAAGGCGCATTAACTAGCGATGGCAAAGATTACTTAGAGATCGCCACGACGCGTCCTGAGACCATGCTAGGTGATAGTGCCGTTGCCGTACATCCAGATGATGAACGTTATGCCTCTTTAGTCGGTAAGTTTATTCACCTGCCGATTGTTAACCGTCTTATCCCAATCGTTGCTGACGATTATGTCGATATGGAATTCGGTACCGGCTGTGTGAAAATCACCCCTGCACATGACTTTAACGATTATGAAGTCGGTAAGCGTCACGAACTGCCAATGTACAACATTTTGACCTTTGACGCGGCTATCCGCTCAAGCGCTGAAATTGTTAACACTGACGGTACGGCTAACACTGAATTAGACAATAGTCTGCCTGAGCGTTATGCCGGTCTTGACCGTTTTGAAGCACGTAAAGCGGTTGTGGCTGAGCTTGATACCTTGGGTCTGTTGGGCAAGATTGACCCACACGCATTAAAAGTGCCTTATGGCGACCGTTCTGGCGTTGTTATTGAGCCACTATTAACAGACCAATGGTATGTGTCTGTTGCGCCTATGGCTAAAACAGCGATGGAAGCAGTTGATAACGGCGACATTAAGTTTGTGCCACAGCAATACGAGAATATGTACAACTCGTGGATGCGTGACCTTAACGACTGGTGTATTTCACGTCAGCTTTGGTGGGGACACAGAATTCCAGCTTGGTATGACGAAGCGGGCAAAGTCTACGTTGGCCGTGACGAAGCCGAAGTACGCACTAAATACAAACTTGACGATGCAATGGTACTGCGCCAAGACAATGATGTACTTGATACTTGGTTTAGCTCGGCATTGTGGACCTTCTCTACTTTGGGTTGGCCAAAAGATACCGCTGAACTTAAAGCCTTCCACCCCACAGATGTGTTGGTGACGGGTTTTGACATCATCTTCTTCTGGGTTGCCCGTATGATCATGATGACCATGCATTTCATCAAAGATGAAAACGGTAAGCCACAGGTGCCTTTTAAAACGGTTTACGTGACCGGACTTATCCGTGATGAAGTCGGTAATAAGATGTCTAAATCTAAGGGTAACGTACTTGACCCATTAGACATGATTGACGGTATCGATCTTGAATCGTTAGTGACAAAACGTACTGGCAATATGATGCAGCCTAAAATGGCCGCTAAAATTGAGAAAAGTACCCGCAAAGAATTTAGCGAAGGTATCGAAGCACATGGTACTGATGCACTGCGCTTTACCTTAGCGTCTATGGCGTCAACCGGCCGTGATATTAGCTGGGATATGAAGCGCCTAGACGGTTACCGCAGCTTCTGTAACAAGATCTGGAACGCATCACGCTACGTACTGATGAACACTGAAGTACAAACAGAAGATGCTGATGACGATGCTATTGGTGAAGCGTTAGATTGTGGTCAACTGCTGGTTGATGGCAAGCCGGGTGCAATGGAACTGTCGATTGCTGATCGCTGGATTATCGGTTTGTTCAATGAAACCGTTAAGGCTTACCACGAGCACATGGCTAACTACCGTTTCGACCTTGCGGCTAACACTATCTATGAGTTCACTTGGAACCAGTTCTGTGATTGGTACTTGGAACTGACTAAGCCTGTTATGCAAAGTGGTACTGACGCGCAGCTTCGTGGTACTCGCCACACGCTTGTGACGGTACTTGAGCAGATGCAGCGCCTAATGCACCCTATGATGCCTTACATTACCGAGACTATCTGGCTGCGCGTTAAGCCGCTAGCCGGTGTTGAAGGTGACACCTTGATGTTGGCTGCGTTCCCTGAATATCAGGCAGACAAAGTTGACGCCGTGGCGATGGAAGATCTTGAGTGGGTTAAGCAAGTGATTACCGCAGTGCGTAACATTCGCGCCGAGCTAAACATTGCCCCATCAAAGCCACTTAATGCCCTACTTCGCGGTGTGAGTGAGCAAGATAAGGCGCGTTTAGAGGCCAACCAAACCTTCTTCAAGACCCTAGCTAAGCTTGAGTCTATGACGATTCTAGCGGACGGTGAAACTGCGCCAATGTCGACCACTCAGCTTGTGGGTAACATGGAGCTGTTGATCCCAATGGCTGGCTTAATCGATGTGGCTAAAGAAGTGGCACGTATCGATAAGTTACTTGAAAAAGCCGCTGGCGAATTCAAACGCATTGAAGGCAAGCTATCGAACCAAGGTTTTGTGGCTAAAGCCCCTGCTGCCGTGATTGAAAAAGAGCGTGCCAAGCAAGCTGAATATCAACGTGATATTGAAAAGCTAACCGAGCAGAAAGCCGAACTGGCTAAGCTAGAAGGTTAAGCTTACATCGTTACGCTAACGTTTTAGCTAATTGCTAACGCGAGCAAAAATAAGGCAACCTTCGGGTTGCCTTATTTATTTCCAGCCATAAAACCGCGCTAGCCGGTACATATACCCATTGCACTTTGCCAATATTCCACCACCAGCCAAAAAATTGACTTAACTATTGTTTTTATTGATTATTTTGCATTGAAAATCATTTTAATAGACAATGTAGCAAAATGGTTATGGAGTGTTAAATAAATGAAGTATTGGCTGTTATCTAGTTGCATAGTACTGGGCTTGTCCGCTTGTGGTGGTGCTGAAGATTCAGACCCAATAGATAATGGCAGCGGTACGACTCCCCCGCCAACCGTGCTAGCTCCAGAGGTTGAGTTAGGTGACCCGATCACCGCTTGGAATGACAAACACCTGTCGGTGACTGCGGATGTGACCGTTCATGCAACGGGCAATGCTTCATTTGTTTGGTCGCAAACCGCTGGCCCAGAGATCCAACTGATCAATGGCGAAATTAATGGTGTGGTGCTTGATGCCAGCAATCTTAGCCAAGACGGCAAAATCACCTTATCACTCAGTGTGACAGACAGCAGTCATCAAACCACAATCGATACGGTCGATATTCTATTAAACGATAAAATTAGCGCTGCAATGCAAACAGGCGATGCCAGCATCTCGGTAGGGTTAGAGCCTGAAATCGTCAAGCGTGGTCTTGAGCATATTACGCACTATCGCCAAGAGGGTGCTGAGCTTTTGCAGAGCATTTATCTTAATGACGCGGTGCTGTATGACCAAGGTCGTCATTCACAGATGATCCAACTCTCTGGTGCTGAACATGCTTATCCACAAACAAAAGCTTTCGCGTTGGTAACAGGTAATAAAGGCTTAACCTTTGCTGCCACTAGCGACAAAGCGGGCCAACGTAACGCCGCCTTCGGCACCGATATTATCTCGAGTTTGCAGCAAGGCAATAACGCCCAATTTGAGCCCAGCTTTAAACGTCTTTTAGGCTGGATGCTAGCTCAAGATCAAACCCAATTAGCCACCGCAAAACAGGTACGACTGTTTTTAATGAATGGCAGTACGGTTAACCGTATTACCGATTGGGTATCAAACCAATATCCCGATTGGCAAGTCAGTACCTGCAGTGACGAAGCCACACTGGGCAGCTGTTTAAGCGAGGCGCAATTAGTGATCAGCGGATCTGCGGAGCTATTCTCGATAGATACTGTAGCGCCACTCATCGCGCAGATCCAAAGCGCGAAGCAACCTCTGCTGTATATGCACCTTCATAGCTGGAATAGTGTGCCGTTAACGCAAACGGTGTTAAACCCTATGGGATTCTCGATGCAGGGACCGGGTGGCCCTGGTAACTACTTTGCCCAAGATAAAGCGGATTGGTCGTCAGTCAATGCCATGCTGAAAGACCATAGTGCACTGCAAAGCGAGCAGCTTTGGTTAAGCTTATTTGATAGCGGTAATATCGACTTTACCCTAGCGAATTGCGCCAGCAGCTGCGATGACAACTTTAGTAACGATTACCAAAGTGCACTTAAGCAAATTAAGCAAAACATTCAGGCCTTCGATAGCGCTAAGCAGGATATTTTTGGTCTGTCAGATCATAAGCTATATAAATTATTAACCCTATTAGGCGATGGTTATCGTCACTCTATTCAGTACCCGATGGATGTCAGTAGCACTGATAACTTAAATTACCTTAAAGCTTATTATGCAGACCATAGTGTTTATCATTTCAGAGAGTTCAACCTACTGCCTAATGACTTAGGCAATTTTAGTCGCACCGACTTTAGCCATATCACTGCCGTCGATATGAACGTCGCCATTAACAGTAAAAAAGGCTTCCGCTCCGCGGGCGTGTATGCGCTGCCAGGGCAAACCGTTAAGGTCACTCGTACTGATAACAGTAAGGTTCGCACCTGGGTATTTATCAATACTCAGCGCTCAGGTTCGACCCATGAATTTGCCGTTAATGGTTATAACCGCCCTAAATACCTGCAATCGAGTCGTATAGAAGTCAAAGCCGGCGAAACCATTAAACTCACTAGCCCCTATGGTGGTCCGCTACAGGTGCAGTTTGATCAAACTGACCTAGCGGTTGCTTTGGCATTTGAGCACATTGGCCAACATCCCTATTGGCGTAAAGGCAAAAACAGCGAAAAGTTTATGCAGGACTTAGCCGCTGAACAGTATGATTGGGCGGAGCTTGCAACGGAACATTTTGAAGTGCATTCACGCCTCGACAAGATGCAAAAAACCATGAGTCACGAGCCGCTGTGGGATACACCTGAAAAGATGGAAATCGCCATCATGACGCAGGTACACAACTACCCACATCTACTCGCAGGCTTTAAAGGGCCATTCATTGATGAAGTGGCAGAGATCAGCAATTTTGCCGCCAGCCAAGGCTGGGAGATTGATAGTATTGATACGGTGAAACACATGAATGCCGACCAACCCACCTGCGGCTCAGGTTGCTCAGGTAACCCCTATGATGCCAGTTGGTCGTTTAGTCCAACGGGACATGGCGATATTCATGAACTTGGCCATGGACTTGAAAAAGGACGTTTACGTTTTGATGGCCATGAAGGTCATGCATCCACTAACCCATACTCTTACTACAGTAAATCTCGCGCTTATACTGAGCTTGGCAAACTCCCCTCTTGCCAAGGTCTCAACATCGATGACGAGTTTGCGGTATTACAGGCAAGTGTTAATCAACCCGATCCATTCGTATACATGCAAGATGCCAAGCTCACTAGTTGGTCAAACGGCATGGCGACCATGTTACAAATGATGGTCGCAGCACAAAAGCATGCGGCGCTTGAAAATGGCTGGCACCTATTAGCAAGATTACACATATTACTCAGGGAATTTGAGCGCGCTAAAGGCTCAGATGAACTTTGGCAGCAAAAGCGCAGTCAACTTGGCTTTAGTCAATTTAGCCTCGAAGCGGCAAAAACGATCACTAATAATGATTTTTTGATGATCGCTATGAGCTATTCAACCAAACTCGACTATCGTGATATGTATCAAATGTGGGGACTGGCAACCACTCAGGCTGCTAAAGACCAACTGGCGCTGCTCGGTTATCCTATGATTGAGAAGCAAGTATATGTTTATGCACCAGGTGACTACTGCTTGAGCTTAGATCTGCAATCAATTCCAGTCGATGGCCAGCAAGCTTGGCCATTGTAGGTTGGGGAAGTTGCTAGATTTGAGAATGAGCTAAATTCTAGACTGTTGCCAGTGGCTTATTGGTTAAGCGCTGGCATGACGTTTACATAATCACTAATTTAGATTAAGTTTATAGTAGTAGTTATGAAGAGCCGAATGTCGTCATTATCGAGCTAATACAACGAGCTAATACTTTTAAGGAAAATACGCTATGGATGCCAACAAGCTGTTACTTATTATTCTTGCAATTTTATTACCGCCAGTTGCCGTATTTCTAAAAAATGGCGTAGGCAAAGACTTAGTGATCAATATCATTCTGTGTTTACTGTTCTTCATCCCTGGCGTGCTACACGCGCTGTGGGTTGTCACCAAATAGCGTCATTCATGATGCACTATTATGGTGCTCAGCGATGACGTTCAACGACGAATAGTATTAAGCTTTTTTATTGTCTGCAATAAGTTGCAACTTTACTATTTGAATCATCGCTTTTGCTGCAAAAGAGAGCGTCTGCTGTTTACGCCAAAATAGTGATAACTCCCAGCGGAGATCACGACTGGCCAGTGGCACGTTAACGACCGCATCGACTCGATAACGCTCAGCAATGATCTGTGGCAGCAACATCACTCCCGTCCCTGCCGCCACCAGCGCAATACCAAAATCAGCATGACTGACCCGGGTTATTTCAGTCGGAGCAAAGCCCACTTTTTCGCAAGCACTTAACACAAATTCATAGAGTGTGTATTCACGCTCAAACATCACTTGGGCTTGATCGCGTAGATCGTTAAGCTGTAGCTGTTTTTTTGAAGCCAAAGGGTGGCTCTTTGGTACTACCACCACCATTGGCTCGTTGCGAATGCGTAGCCCGTCAAACTCATCGTCAAAATCAATGATCCCTGTCGCTAGCTCAATGTCATCTTTTTTGAGTGCGGCGGTTTGCTCTATGCCACCGCGAACCAGCAACTGCATCTCTATTTTGGGATAGTCCTGTCTAAATTTAGCGATTGCTGGTGCGAACAGCTCTGCGCTGCCCAATGGGGCTAAGCCTAATCTTAATGTGCCTCCCGTCAGATTACGCAAACCATCAAGCTCCGCCAGCATACGTTGCCGACCACTGAGAAGCTGCTCAGCATGACGGTAAACCACTTGCCCTGCGGCGGTAAGCTTAACTTGAGTGCCACGCTTTCCTCGTTCCAACAACACCATTTGCAACTCTTCTTCGAGCAACCTTATCGCCTTTGATAGTGCCGGTTGTGTCAAAAATACGGTTTTACTGGCCTTAGAAAAACCACCAGCGTTAACGACTTCAACAAAGTAGTACAGCGTTTTCAGATCCATTTAGATAACCAATAGTTATAGATTCCATTCATAATATTCATTTTTTCTATTCATTAAGCAAGCGTAAACTGACGTTATCGAAGTAAAGCGACCCCTATAGGAATCAACATGGCGGCGAAGGAAGGCTCAATGGCTCTATATATGCTCAGTAAACAAAGCCAGAAAATGCCGCTATTTTTGCAACGTTTTTTACAGATAGTGCTGTTTTGCGCTTTCGCTTGGGCCTGCCAAGTTATTGCCAAGGATATTAATTCCCCCTTACCTGGCAGCGTCATTGGGCTTGGAGTGTTACTCGCGCTACTGTCATTAAAATGGGTGCCAGAGCAAACGGTGAGTATGGGAGCGGCTTGGTTGATAGGTGATCTGCTGTTGTTTTTTATCCCTCCAGTCGTCGCGGTGATCAAGTATCAAGCGTTACTTGAACATTTTGGGATGGTATTAATCAGCTCCATGCTAGTGGCTAGCACCATCGTATTGCTCGGCACTGCCTTTACGGTTGACCGATTGTTTAAGTTCGAACGAAAGCATAGATTAAAGGTGCTATTAAGCCAAGGGGGCAACCAGTGACTCCATCACTCTGGGGAGTCTTCTGTTTTGTGCTAACGCTATTCGGTTACTACAGCAGTAAAGCACTCTATCGCCGTCATAAAAAAGTGTGGTTTGCGCCCATTGTTATCGCACCACTTATCATCTTATTTGTGGTCATTACCTTGAACATCCCGTTGGCGGACTATTTTAAATACACCCATTGGCTAGCTGCACTATTAGCCCCTGCAACGATTGCCTTTGCAGTGCCCATTTATCGTGAACGCGCATTGATAAAACAATACCCAATTACCTTAAGTGTCGGCGTGTTAGTTGGACTGCTCCTCGGTATTGGGTCCTCTTGGTTGGTTGGCTACTTCACATCAATGCCCGCTGAATTATCTAATAGCCTAATGGTGCGTTCGGTTTCAACACCTTTTGCCATTGTTGCAACCTCCTCCTTTGGCGGCGTACCTGAACTCACTGCAATGCTAGTGTTAATCACGGGAGTAATGGGAATGCTTATTTGTGAACCTTTGTTTAAAGTCGCTAAGATCCGTAGTTCCGTGGCAAAGGGAGTTGCGCTAGGGGCTTCCGCTCATGGTGCCGGCGCAGCAAAAGCCAGTGAGATAGGCAGACAAGAAGGCGTCATCGCCAGTTTAACCATGATTTTCACCGGTATTGCGATGGTGATTATGGCGCCTGCATTTGCTTACATCATCAATTAAACCGCTTTTCCATAGCAAGGTTTTGTGCCAATACTATTGAGCCTGCACGCAAAACCGTTCGAATAGTGACCTCCTCTTAATCAAGCCCAGTCTGAACTTGATGCCAAAGCCCTGAGTTATTCTCAAACTTCCATTAACGCATTGGTGTTTGTCATCAAATTAGGTAAAGTGTTTACCGCAATCACAAGCTTGCAGCGTTTTGGCAAAGAACATTACCTTCATCTCACCCAAAACCAACATAAAAATGCTTCTTAAAAACGAAAGCAATAATAAATATAAATAATTAAAACAATTAAAGGAAAGTTATGAGCGAGTCAAAAGATGCTTACGCAGATAACGACCTACGGGAAGTAAAACAGCTGGGAATGTGGGCCTCGATTGCCAGCTTGAGTTATATATTTTGGATTGTCGGCGGCATGGAACTGGTCGAGCGTATTGCCTATTACGGCGTAAAAGCCAGTGCAGGCCTTTACGCTAAAGCACCAGTATCGAATGGCGGCCTAGGCATTAGCTTAAGTGACTACGGTATTATTATCGGTATCTGGGCGATGATGCAGACCTTCGTTCCAGTATTCACTGGCGGCATTTCAGACCGTGTTGGTTACAAAGAAACGATCTTCGCTTCAACGCTAATCAAGATCTCTGGCTACTTGGTGATGGCGTTTTTCCCGAGTTTCTATGGTTTCCTTTTTGGCGCCATTCTCCTGGCCGCTGGAACCGGGGTATTTAAGCCCGGTATTCAAGGCACACTCGTGCTCTCCACTGGGCGACAGAACACCTCGATGGCTTGGGGTATTTTCTACCAAGTCGTTAATATCGGTGGTTTCTTAGGACCGTTAGTTGCCGTGCATATGCGTCAACTCTCTTGGGACTATGTATTCTTTGCCTGCGCCGCGATTATTTCTTTTAACTTTCTATTTTTACTCGCCTATAAAGAGCCTGGTAAAGAGGAGCGTTTAGAGCGTAATCGTAAGATTAAATCTGGTGAAATTAAACAAGTAGCACTGTGGCGTGATGCGCTACACGAGCTGAAAAAGCCAATCGTAATCTACTACATGTTAGTGTTTGCAGGCTTTTGGTTCCTGTTTAACTCCTTGTTTGATGTATTACCTATTCACATTGCTGAATGGGTCGATACCAGTGTGATTGTGACCTCACTATTTGGTCCAGAAGGCACCACAAATGGGTTTTTCCAGTTCTGGCTTGGCCTAGATAATACCGGTACTAAGGTGATGCCTGAAGGCATGCTTAACCTTAACGCGGGTATGATCATGACCACCTGCTTCTTAGTGGCGGCGTTAACCGCAAAGTACCGGATCACCTCGGCGATGTTAGGCGGGTGTTTACTGAGTATTTTGGCCTTCGTTCTCGTTGGTGCTACCAATGCCGCTTGGATGATCGTATTCGCTATCGCGATGTTCTCCTTCGGCGAAATGATGATTAGCCCGAAGAAAAATGAGTTTATGGGCAACATTGCCCCTGAAGGCAAAAAAGCCATGTATCTTGGTTTTGTGATGCTGCCGCAAGGCATTGGTTGGACGCTTGAAGGTTTCTTTGGCCCTAAGCTCTATGAGATGTATGCCTCGAAAGAGATCTTCTCGCGGGAGTTATTGGTAGATCGTGGCATGAGTGCCAGTGATGTTAGTGCTATACCTCTGGGCGAGGCATTTTCAACCTTAGTCACTTATACTGGTGAGCCGGCGCAGCAGCTAACGACATTGCTTTATAACACCCATAACATCGGCATGGCGTGGTACATCATCGCCGCCATCGGGTCTATTTCAGCCATTGGTATTTACCTTTACGGTAAGTGGTTGTTTAAGCTTCAACAACGCTAACCCCGTTTCATAACGAAAAAAAGCTGACATACTTGTCAGCTTTTTTGTTATCTACAGCCGTAAAACGCGAACGGTTATGCGGCTTTTAAAACAGGTTTTGCATCAACAACCGTCTGTACGCTTGCTGAAAATCTGGCCTTACCGACTGGTAAAATCACGCGGTTATACTCTGCGTTAAGCACTTGAGCCATACCAAAGTAGATAGCGCTTAGACCACAGAAAATACCTTCAAAGCCTGCAATCGTGCCGATAAGTGCGTTGCCAGTAAAGTCACGCGCTGCTAATAAGAAGAATAATATCGTCAGTGAACCAAATACAATCTGTTTGGCCAGCGGGTAACGCATTGAACCGATAAACATAAAGCCAGTGAACGTGCCCCACAACGCTAAGTACCAACCCATAAATCCTGCTGGACTCGCCGCGAAGCCCATTTTAGGCATCACAATAAGCCCAACCAAGGTTAACCAGAACAAACCATAAGAGGTAAATGCCGTGGTACCAAAGGTGTCACCCCGTTTGAAACACATCATGCCTACGAGTACTTGCCCAATACCGCCATAAAATATGCCCATCGCTAGGATCATTGAATCCATCGGAAAGAAGCCTGCGTTGTGAATATTAAGCAAAATGGTGGTCATACCGAAGCCCACTAAGCCAAGTGGAGCAGGATTTGCCAAAGAATTTGTAAGCTGTGTAGACATTGAGTTCCCCTACAGGAAGTGATCAATTAGATGTGTAGCGGTTACGCTCTACCGCACTAGATTAACAATGGTTAATCTTAGCGCCGCGGATTTTAGTTAAAGCACACGCAGCAAGCAAATGAGTGGTGTTGATAATCACGATAAGAGAATGGTTCAAAAAATAGCGATTAAATATTATTATCAAACACTTAACCTAAAAAACTAAAGATTGTAATAACCACCATCCGCAACCAGCATCAAGATCACACTTCCTGCCATTACTTGCTACTCCTCACGCTTATTCAGCATTATCACTTTAGCAATTGCTAAAACGGCTAAGCGATACTGTTGAATAATTGCACTCGGTCACAAACTCGGACATTGGTTCATTTTTATTAAAAATAACCAACCAACAGGGTCATTACACGCTAAACAAAAAAATAAACCCCAAAATCATCGCAAAAAAAGGGGAGCCCGAAGGCTCCCAAGAGGTTCAATGACTATGAGAAGCAGGGATCCCATAGCAGGTGAAACTTTTATAATTTTAAGTTAGTGAGCACCTCCCATATGCATCTTGTCGATACCATAAGTCTTACCTTCAGCGTGACACGTTGCACAAGATTCAACAGGTACTAAGTTAGCATCTCTAACTTCATCACCCCATACAGTCGCACCATTACTCTTGAAGTGAGCTAAGGCTGCAGCACCTGAGTGAGCATGGCAACTACGACAAGCTTCAGCAACCGGTGAGATATACTCAACCGTTGCACCGTAATTATCAGTTGTCGCAATCGCTTCTCTGCCCGATGTTAGACCACCGTTAGCAGCAAAGAATGGCATTGCATCGCCTTCAGAATTTTCATCTTTATGGCACGCTTGGCAGTCTGTTTTAGGTGCTGGATAGTTAACCCAAGTCTCACCATCTGTACCTAAGTAGATCCCACCACCTGTGTTACCAGCAAACATACCACTGTGGAAGCGGTGAGCAACGGTAACGAGGTCTCTGTTGTAATACTCCAAACCTTCCATAACTTCAAATGTCGGTTCACCATCTGCATCTACACCAGATTGCTTATAAACATCAGCATGATATGAACCCGCGTAGCTGTTGTTATGACAATCAGCACACTGAGTAAAGTCAGTTACACCATGGTTAGGTGATTTGATGTGCGATAAGTTGCCATGACAAGCATTACACTTGGCTTCATCAGCTGTTGTGCGGTCATTTCCAGCCTGCGTTGGAGACATATAGTCCGTAAGTTTAGAACTTACGAAGCGGAGGTTATCTTCAGTCTGTACACCTTTAACGGCTGTAGCTTCAAACTTGAAGAACTTAGTGACGATGTTAGCCGGAATAGCGACATCACATGCACCACTATCGGTACCAGCTCCTTCGGTTAGCTTAGTGTTTTCAATAATCTTGCTCGTGCTGGTATCGCCACACATATTCATTTCAGAAGAAACAGACAGTGTTTTGCCATCTAGCTGACCAGCAGTAATTGCTTTCGTTAAGGTTAACTTGCCGCCTTGAACAACGAATTCATCAGCGTTATCTTTAGTGTTAATACTAAGCCCGCGAACATAATCGCCATTCGCATCAAGAGTACCGATTAAAATATCATCACCAGACTGATATTTGTTCAGATACTCTTTTAAATCTGTACCATCGATAGCGACTTCACCATTAAGCTGTACATCAATGACAACGGTTAATAGATCAGCAGCAACGTCGGCTGACATCACATCTAACACTAGACCGGTTTCAAAAGCAGCTCGGCGATCGACACTATGAGCTTGCATTGGGCTTAGGCTACCTGCGCCATGACAACCAGAACAAGCCGCATCACTCTCAGGCACAATACCTCTGTGACCATCACCTGTAGCTAAGTCAACATCAGTATGGCAAGACACACAGGCTTCAGCATAGACATTGTCATTCCACTGAGTACCGTTGTCATGACAAGTGGTACATTCGTTTAGCTCTGATGGGAAACCAATTTGTTCCCATCCTTCAGCTTTAGCGTCACCAACGAGATCAAGATGATGACCTGCGTGGATGGTGTGGATCATTGCGTTCCAATTAGGATTAAAGCCTTTTTCGGCGTCATTCTGATCAGCTGCGTATGCCGGATTATGACAAGCAACGCAATTTTCTACTTTTTGATAGTTATGGTGAGCACCAATATTGGCGATACGGATGTCAGTAACGGCGTAACCGTCTTTGCTACTATGACACTTGATACAAGCGGCATTAGAGACTGAATCTTTTACTGATACCGCAAGCTCACCCGTTGCAGGAATAAAATCGACAGGCGTAGACAGTAGTTTGTCAGAGATGCCGGCCCCTGAGCTATCAGAGACATTATAGGTACGCACCATGACGCGGAATAGGTTATTAGCATCGCCTTCGGCGAGTACGACTGGCGCATTACCATCATGCTCCCAAGTACCTGTGTAAGCGCCTGGGTTAGCTTCATCTTCAACCAAAGTACAGGCATCTACTTCTGCGCCACCACGAGCCGTTGCTTTACCCGTTAGCGTACAATACATACTTGAGCCAAACTCGTTAGCCAGTGCATTGTTTTGCCACAATACTGGTGCGCCAGTATCAGTGGTGTTAGCAGCCTGGTTCATTACATATAGCGCAACTTTTTCTAGCCCAGTAAAGGGAACCGCTTCGCCTTTGCTGTTTTTACCTGTTGCGGTAAATTTAATAGTGAAGGCGTCAGTACCCACGACTACGATATCTGCTGGTGCTACTGTAAGTACGAAATCAGCGGCACTACTAACGGTATCAACCGTTATGCCTGCTGGTGTGCCTGGGGTACCAGGAGTGCCCGGTGCGCCTGGTGCACCGTCTTGGCCATCATCACCATCTCCACAACCAGTCAAGCCGATGGCAGCTATCAATGCCATCGCCAATAAAGACTTCTTATGTGTTCTCATCATTTTATCCCTTTATAGGTATTATTTTGCTGCATACGCAGTAAATCAAATATAAAAGAAACCGACTATTTCGACACCAATTTGTATCAAAGATGTGACTAAAAATTAAAGATTCAGTTAATGGAATTTCAATTACTGAAATTGGTAATACCAGTAATTGAAATTAGAGGCGGGAAATAAATTAATTAGATTGGAGTAAACCCTGTACCAACTCAACGACCAATGTTCTTCTCTCTTGCGTATACCTTCTATTTTTAAGTTCTTTTTCAATAAGATAGTATTTTGGAGATAACATATCGCCATGCAACAGCGCGACTTGTTCACGAGGTAAAGCTTCGGTTCTTAAAGACGGAATGTGATTACACTCATCAGCTTCTACCGCAGGCAGGAAAGCTAAGCTTCCCATCGTCATCAAATGACAAAACCATGCCTCACGACTCGTGACTTTTTCAACACTTTCAAGCTCTATTTGCGCATTACGACAATACATTTCCAGCGGATCAATCTTGTCATTAAACCCTTTACTTTCTAGGTATAAA
>NZ_PJBM01000254.1:0-39517 GCF_002836075.1 Shewanella sp. GutDb-MelDb
ACTTAATATAACCTATTACACTTTAGTTATTTATAACATTAATTAAATTGTCCAGAGGGGGCAGTTACCACGAGGTAGCTAGTTACTTCTAGGTATCTTATTTATTTTTAGATGTTTTTATAATATTGTTGATTCATTCTACACTAACCATTAAAACTGATAACCTATTATGAAAGTTGTATTATTTATTATTTATTATTTTATCTTCTTTATCTTCTTTATCTTCTTTTTCTTATGCATCGATAGAGTATAAAAAACCGCAGACACCTAGTGAGTTACATCATTTGTTTGCAGAATATTTTCTTAATAAAGATGTTGTTGGGCTAGGAACGCTATTTCATGAGGATGCAGTTTTTGTTTTAAATGCTGAACGTGAAGTTGTTAAAGGTAGGGAGGCTATCAAGCAGACCTTAAAGGGGTATTTGGAGGGGGATGGAGAAATGATCACTCATGGTGTATCAATTCACATCAATGGTGATACAGCACTTATTCGTTCAGACTGGGAAATTACCAATGTACAAAAAGGAATGGCACTTGAAGTGATGAAATATACTAATGGCGGTTGGCTTTATGTGATTGATAGTCCATATGGCTTCTAGTCATTAAAAAAGAGTTTGTGTCTTATATATGATCTAAGGAAATATCAAATGAAAGCTCTAAAGGTAACTGAGTTTGGCAAGCCAGAAGTGTTAGTTGTAAATGCCCCTGATTAACTGGCCGTCAAATATTAACCAAAGTGACTAGCGTTGTTGATCAAATCTCAGTTCAAGATGTAAGATGTTTTATCTAATTAGGTAGCTTGTTTCCTCATCTGTATTCCTAGTACTATGATTTTGTTCATCGCCTTAACATCTGCCAAGGTTTACCGACTTGAGCATTATAATCTAGTAGGCTAAGTTTCAGACTAATCAGCTGCTTGTATCGGTACATGGCTGTTTTTGAGAGTGACCGAACTTGATAGTAATTAGCTCGTTTTCATTGCGATAGCCCGTTATTTTTAAAAGGGTTTTCCTGCCTAATTAACCCTAATACCCTGCATTGCTTCTGGGGAGGTAGTGGGTTGCAGCCCTTGCGCTGAAGTAGCTTATGGCATGCCTTGGTATCGTATGCACCATCAGCTGAGACTAAGCTATTCGTCTTCTCGATGGGTTTAGCAATGCGGATTAAATTTTGATGACGTGCCACATTGGTTGTCTGCTTGTAAACCACGACTTATTAGACTTCAGCATCACTTATTTCCAATAAAAAACCGCACTCCTAAAGGGATGCGGTTTTTTGTTAGCTTAAGCTATCTCTAGCTTATCAATACTATTTTTAATGCTTAGAAATAGTAACCAAAGTTAATATTGAAGCGCTTGTTAGTGTCACCATTACCGACCATAGTTCCGCCGATAAAAGGCTGGTTCTCACCGACAACAAAGTCGAAATAAGTGTAGAGTCCGCCGGCAGTTACCGCCATTCCTGTGACATTCATAAAGGTATCTTCTAAATCCGCAGATTTATCAGTAACCAATGAGTAGTCGTTATAGAATGTTAGGTTTGATATCGGTCCAATATTAACCGGTAGGCTGTATGCTACGTTAGCGATGTAAGTCGTCGCTTCTGCTGGAATTGAGTCATAGAAGTGGTATGCAGCCACGACAATACGGTCAACATCCATACCATCAACGTCGTACTTATAATCGGTCAATTGCAACTTAACATTCCAACGGTCGTAGTTAACGACACTGTGGATTGCGGCTGCAACGTTGTCACCATCGGTGCCGTTGGCAATTTCAAGTTGGCCAGCTTGAACTGATGCGCCTAGTTCAACAGCAACATCATTGAATGCGAAGTTATGGGCATAGCGCGCGTTGAAGGTGTTTACTTCGCCAGCGGCATAACCGTCAGTTGGAGCATCATAAGCACCTTCGCCCTCTAAACGAATACCGACAACATCGTATGCGTAACGGTCAGTACGGTCTGAGACATACCCGTCAAGTCCGCCTTGCTCATCGTTTTTGTAGAAAGCTAAATCGAGGCGATTATTTTCACCAGTGTATTTGTAATTTAGGCCCATATCGTAGTCATCTTCTAAGCCCAAGTAGAAGTTAGAGCTGAAGAAGTAGTTATTTGATGCGTAAGTTAGAATACCGAAAGGGACTTGAGTGACACCAATTTTACCTTGTTGCTCTTCAGTAAAGTTGTAACCAATCCATGCATGCTGAATCACATTCATGTATTCAAACCAACGATACTGGGCAGAGTAAATTAAGTCTTCGTAATTGCCTGAAACATCTATGCGAAATAGATCGAAATCAAAATCACCGCCGCGATCAGCGTTATCATCATTATAATCTTCATAAGAGTAATTAACACGAACGGCACCACCAAATTTGACGGCGTTTTCTTTTTTCTTCTCTGCAACGACTAACTGCTCAGATTCCTTCTGCTGTTGAGTTTCCAACTGCTCGATTCGGGCTTTTAGCGCTTTTAGCTCTTCGTCTACCGGGGCGGCATTTGCATTAGCAGCTAATGCAAGGGCGATACAAGAAGCAGCAAGTGTATAGCGATTCATCATTTATCCTTGTTTGTTAAGTTTGATTTTTGTGATTCGGTGTTGTCGGTATCGTCCGTGTAGAAGTCTGATAACACGCCTGCCAGATGAGAACGTGAAAGCTCACCCTGCAAGTCACCATCGGCATCGACAACGGGCAGGGGAAAGTCTGATTCCATTGTGGTTGGAATAATACTTTCAAGCAGTGCATCTGGTGATATCGGGGTCATCTCCTCGACCTGGAAGTCTTCCATCGGTGCATCTTTATCTGTTTTTACAGCGTCTTCCAGTGCTTCTTGGCACACTACGCCCTGAAAACCTTCATCGGTAACGTAATAGGCATAGTTGGCTGGGATCTGCTTCATCTGCTTGAGCGCTTCACCGATGGTATCGGCGGTAAGGCGAAAGGCTGGTGGCTTCATCACGGTTTCAACGGTTAGGGCTCGCGGACGGTTGACGTCTTTGACAAATGCTTCGACATAATCGTCAGCAGGGTTGAGCAAGATATCCACCGGCGCTCCCACTTGGATCAGATTGCCGTCTTTAAGGATCGCAATCCGGTCGCCAATGCGCAGCGCTTCATCGAGATCGTGAGTAATGAAGATAATGGTTTTATGCAGCTCTTTTTGCAGATCTATGAGTTGGTCTTGCATTTCACTGCGTATCAAGGGATCAAGCGCCGAGAAAGCTTCATCCATCAGCAGAATTTCTGCATCGGTGCACAGCGCTCTCGCTAGGCCCACACGTTGCTGTTGGCCACCAGATAGCTGCGAAGGGTACTGCGCTTCATATCCGCTCAAACCAACAGTGTCTAGCCATTGATTAGCCTTGGCATTTCTGCTGGCTTTGTCTACCCCTTGTACACTGAGACCATAGGCAACATTTTCCAGTACGGTGCGATGAGGCATTAAACCAAAGCGTTGAAACACCATCGCCATTTTATTGCGACGAAATTGCTCCAACTCTTTGCTATTCAGCTTCATCACATCAATGCCTTCAACCAATATCTGCCCTTCAGTAGGATCGATAAGGCGATTGAAGTGACGGATCAAAGTGGACTTTCCTGAGCCCGACAACCCCATAATGACAAAAATTTCACCTTGATGAATGTCGAGGTTAATGGCTTTAAGGCCCACGGTATGGCCGGTTTTAGCTAGAATTTCATCTTTAGATAAACCTTCTTTAACCATCGGCATGACGTTAGCGGGTTTTTTGCCAAAGACCTTATAGAGATCTCTAATTTGAATGAGTGGCTGTGTTGGTGATTGATTAGTCATGATTTCCACTCTGGGTGTGTTTCTGAGATCGCTTGGCGTAAGCTTGAGAAGTGCGATCAAAAATGATGGCTAGCGCGACAATGGCTAAACCGTTAAAGAGTCCGAGGGTGAAGTATTGGTTGGTGATTGACTTGAGTACGGGTTGACCCAGCCCCGTGACGCCAATCATCGACGCAATAACGACCATTCCTAGTGCCATCATAATGGTCTGGTTAATGCCTGCCATAATGGTCGGAGAGGCGAGTGGTAACTGCACTCCCATAAGGCGTTGCATGGGACTTGCACCATAGGCGGTAGCAGCCTCTAGTACTTCTTTGTCTACCAGACGGATCCCGAGATTCGTGAGTCGAATAACGGGCGGAATGGCATAAATTACCACGGCAATCACGCCGGGCACCTTGCCAATACCGAGTAACATGACCACGGGGATCAGGTACACGAAGGCTGGCATGGTTTGCATGACATCCAAAATCGGCGTCACTATTGAGCGAGTTCGATTACTGCGGGCCATTAATATACCGATGGGTACGCCGAGTACGATGGCTAATAGCGTGCACACGGTAATGATACTGAGAGTCCGCATGGTATTTTCCCACATACCGAAATAACCGATAAGTAGAAATGACACCACCACGCCGACAGATAATTTCCATGAACGACTAGTTAAGTAAACTAATGCGGTAATTGACAGCAGTACAGCCCACCAAGGTGACTGTACCAACAGCTTTTCAAACCAGATAAGAAAGTCGAGCAAGGGATCAAAGAAAGACTCGATGACATCACCATACTCACGGGAAAAGTCCCGAAAGGTGCTGTCTAAATATTTGCGAATTTCCAATAACGTCTCACGATCCATCTTTGGAAATTTGCTGAGCCAAGAAAAGTCAGCCATTGGTACCTCTATCGTTTTTATACGGAATAATCTAGATGAGAAACAAAAACGCGAAGCTTTGTTGGCTTCGCGTTTTGTTCGGATTTAGAGTGCTTTGACTGCCAATTTTACTTTTTCGGCAACATCAGCAGGAACCCATTTAAGCCATATATCTTCATGCTTCATCAGGAAGTACTCGGCGGCGATGTTACCATCAGCCTGATTGTCTTCCATCCAAGCCAGCAAGCCGTTCATCTGGGCATTGGTGATAGAACGTTTAGCAAGATACTCAAATTCTTGAGTTGATTTTTTAGCAAAAGCTGCAGTGGTAACCGTTTGCACTAATGCTGATGGGTACATGGTGACTTTAGGATCTGCGCACTCTACGTTAGAGATACAGTCACGAAAATGGTCTTCATCGATACCGGTACCAAAATCGACCTTAACCATGTTGTACTTACCCAATATTGCAGTGGGTGCCCAGTAATAACCAAACCAAGGCTTTTCACGCTCGTAAGCACGGGCGATGGAACCTGATAGACCTGCTCCTGAACCCGGATTGACAAGATCAAACCCTGCATCACTGAGCTTTAGTGCTCGAAACAGATTTTCAGCGGTGATCTGACAGCCCCAACCCGCAGGGCAGCCATAAAAAGCACCACGATCTGGATCTTCTGGATGCTCAAAGGTTTTTACTTTGGCAATAATACCCGCGATGGTTTTCAGGCTTGGGTCTTTATCGACCATATACTTGGGTACCCAGAAACCTTCTTCACCGCCATCAGAGAGTGATTTACCTGCAATTGCTAAGCGCTTCTCCTTGATGCCTCGTTCGATAAGATCTTTAACGTTATTACTCCAGATCTCAGGCGCGATGTCAGGCTCTCCTTTTTCAACCATTGAGGTGCTCGTTGGCATCGTATCGCCAGGGATTAACTCTGCTTCGCAACCGTAACCATGTTCTAAAATAAAGCGATCTACATTGGCGATTAATGAAGCTGAACTCCAGTTCATATCTGCGATGGTGACTTTACCGCATTGCTCTTCGGCAAAGACTTGATGTGTCGCGGTACTAAGCAGTAATCCGCCAATCAAAATTATACTTTTCATAAGAGCTCCGTGCTCGATTTGAGAGTTTGTTGCGCACGAGCCTTTAACTAACAATGGTTAGAGTTCAAACTAGGGGCTGTGCTTCGATTCTTGCAGGTGACAGTAATGTGACAAGCATATTACCAAAAATAGGACTAAACAAAGTGTTTGAGAGCGTAAATTAACACAATTGTTGCATGGTTAACAGTTTAGTACTTCAAACTTGCTACCTTAGTCAATTACGCCTTCATAAATGTGATTAGAGCTCAAACTAATCGTGACTTATTGGCATATCCGTTGGGTTGCTGGTTCGGTTATTAGTCTGCTGGTTCTGCTCTGTAGGCTGGCCGTCTGTAGATTGCTAGCCATTGGTGATAAGCATGCTGTGCTTGTCAGTTACTGGTGGGTGTTGAACTAGTGATGCAATGCTTGACTCTGGTAACCTATTAAGGGAAATGCAAGCGTCGGTGCCGAGAATATTGCAACCGGTTGAAATTGACGGCAAGTATCTGGCTGATGGCGGCACTGTCAGCAATATGCCAGCCGATACGGTACGCGAGATGGGTGTTGATATTGCAATTGATATTGGTTCCGAGTTTGCACCGAAAGAAGAATTACAAAACAGTTTTGCCATTTTAGCGTCGCTGTCTACCATGATGACCCAGGCCAATGCAGTACAGCAAATCTCAAACTTACAACCACAAGATATCCTTATTCGTCCTAACCTTAGGAAAGACCTTTTAGCGTGTTGGGGGCTCTATGCCTCTAATAGAGCAGCTGAGCTGATATTGTCATTTAAGCTGACGTTTGGTCACAACGCACCTTGTGAGAGAGGCGCCTATTGCGAGGATACCAAAGCCAAATACGTTCCCTGTTACCGCTACCGTAATAAACCGCAGTTAACTTTCAACAATGATATTCAGATGCCCACAATTGTTACCATCACAAGTGGATGGATACAGCAATCTCGAGGATTGTTACTGTACGGGAAAAGAAATTTTCAGATTGAGTGCATTATCAAACCAAGTCAGTTGAGTATAATTCAACCAACAAAATTGACATGGCAATACGCCTGTTAGCTTCTAAACTTTAAATCTACTTGGTGCTGTAGTTGAGCAAGGTTCTTTGCTGTTTGCTGAGTAAATGAAGGAGTCTAAATGGCAAGTGGTTGGGCCCGCGACGGGGCAGTGCAAGATCAAATCGATAATAGTATCGAAGATGGCGTGGCGCATATTCGCAGTGAATTATCCGTTGGACAAAGTCTGTTCGACTGTGAAAAGTGCGATAAACCCATTCCCGAGGCGCGTAGACGAGCTGTTCAAGGCGTTCGTTTGTGTGTTGAATGTCAAAGCGAGCGAGATAAACGGCACGGTAACATGGCACTGTTTAATCGCAGAGGCAGTAAAGATAGTCAATTACGTTAAGTGCGGTGTTAGGCTGGGTTTGATATTGATAGCCGCATGTTCGTCAGATAATAAAATACACATTATTATTACCGTACGGTAAAAGTAAATTGCGTAATGGTGGGATTATCATTTATTAAGTCCCCGCTATAATGCTCGCATATTCATTACGGCGCTGGTTCAGATAAGACCGTTTATACACTCTATCAATCTAGGAATTTAAGATGACAGCACAGACAATTAAATCTAAAGCCGCAGTCGCTTGGGCCGTAGGCCAGCCACTCACTATGGAAATCGTAGATGTTATGCCGCCTCAAAAAGGCGAAGTGCGCGTCAAGATGGTTGCCACTGGTGTGTGTCATACCGACGCATTCACGCTATCGGGTGACGATCCTGAAGGTATTTTTCCGTGTATTCTAGGCCATGAAGGCGGCGGGATTGTTGAGTCTATTGGTGAAGGCGTGACTAGCGTGCAAGTCGGCGACCATGTTATTCCTTTATACACACCAGAGTGTGGTGAGTGTAAGTTCTGTAAGTCAGGTAAAACTAACCTTTGCCAGAAAATTCGTGAAACTCAAGGTAAAGGTTTGATGCCTGATGGCACCACGCGTTTTTCAAAAGATGGCGTTGATATCTTCCATTACATGGGCACATCTACTTTCTCTGAGTACACAGTCTTGCCTGAAATTTCATTGGCAAAAGTGAACCCTGAAGCACCACTTGAAGAGGTGTGCTTATTGGGTTGTGGTGTGACCACTGGTATGGGCGCAGTCATGAATACCGCAAAAGTTGAAGAGGGCGCTACGGTTGCAATCTTTGGTATGGGTGGTATTGGTCTATCAGCAGTGATTGGTGCTGCGATGGCTAAAGCGTCACGTATCATCGCTATCGATATTAACGAAAGTAAGTTCGACTTAGCTCGCCAACTGGGCGCCACTGATTGCATCAATCCAAAAGATTACGATAAGCCAATTCAAGATGTGATTGTAGAACTTACCGATGGCGGCGTTGATTACTCATTTGAGTGCATCGGTAACGTCAACGTGATGCGTAGCGCGCTTGAGTGTTGCCATAAAGGTTGGGGCGAGTCAGTGGTTATTGGTGTCGCAGGTGCAGGTCAAGAGATCTCAACCCGTCCATTCCAACTGGTGACTGGTCGTGTATGGAGAGGCAGCGCTTTTGGTGGGGTTAAAGGCCGCTCAGAGCTACCTGAGTACGTTGAACGTTATTTGGCGGGTGAGTTTAAGTTAAGTGACTTTATTACTCATACTATGGCGCTTGAGCAGGTTAACGAAGCATTTGACCTTATGCATGAAGGTAAGAGTATTCGTACTGTTATCCACTTCGACAAGTAAACTATCAAAATAAGTGGATAGGGCGTAAGCCCCTATCCAACCGCTTTCGCATTAACTGTCATCGATAGTTAATGCGAAAGCGCTTTAAGAGACTCAAGTATGACAATCGAAAATATAAGTGTAAACAAGAGTTTTGGCGGCTGGAATAAGCAGTATACCCACCACTCTGAAGCGTTAAATTGTAAGATGCGCTTTGCTATCTATCTGCCGCCTCAAGCGTCAAATGGCCAAAAAGTACCCGTATTATATTGGTTGTCAGGCTTAACCTGTACCGACGAAAACTTTATGCATAAAGCCGGTGCGCAAGCGCTCGCTGCAGAGTTGGGTATCGCAATTGTTGCACCAGATACTAGCCCGCGTGGCGAAGGTGTGGCTGATGATGTCGGTTATGATTTAGGCCAAGGTGCAGGTTTTTACGTTAATGCAACGCAAGCGCCGTGGAATCGTCATTACCAAATGTATGATTACGTCGTTGATGAACTGCCAAAATTGATTGAGTCTATGTTCCCAGTCAGTGACAAGCGCTCAATTGCGGGTCATTCAATGGGCGGACATGGTGCCTTGGTTATTGCGATGCGCAATGCTGAGGCTTATCAGTCAGTGTCTGCGTTTAGCCCAATCAGCAACCCAGTTAATTGCCCTTGGGGCAAGAAGGCGCTTACGGCTTATTTGGGCCGTGACACTAATGCATGGCAGGATTACGATGCGAGCCTATTGATGCGTAAAGCCAGTGCGTTTGTGCCGGCATTAGTTGATCAAGGCGAAGGTGATAACTTCCTCACAGAGCAACTTAAACCTGAAATGTTGCAGGCTGCGGCTAAAGTAAGTGGTTACCCGTTAACGCTTAATATGCATGAGGGTTATGATCACAGCTACTTCTTCATCTCGAGCTTTATTGAACAACACTTACGCTTTCATGCTGCTCACTTGAACGACTAGCATTACATTACTATATTATAAAAATGCCGCCTTATCGCGGCATTTTTTATGCGCCGCAGTTACTAACTCCCCTCTGAATCGCTCACCTTATTATTGGTTCATTTAGCAAGCCTTTCGATAAAAAAGTACACCTCATGGACTTTGTTTTGTTAGGACAAGCAATAAAAGTGATCATGGTTGGTGTTTTACATGCTTTATGGGCCTGAATGGCGAGTGTTTGCACTCTGTTATTTTAGCGCTAGAGTTAAGCTAATTCATATAAGGAGATAACAATGAAATTATGGAATATAGTTGTGATTGGCCTTGCGATAGTTTTAGCGGGTTGTGCAGCAACGGAAGCTTCAAAAGAGCGGGCGGCAATGTATGAGTTTCCTGAGTTAGAGCAAGTTAATTCCATTGATAATTTTAGAATGGATGGTTGGGAAGAGATCGATAAGTATTCGCTGATAGTCAATAGCAGGCCAAGAGAGATCTATCTGTTGATTTTAAATGGTGGTAATAATGATCTTAAGTTTGCCCAAGGATTACTCATTACATCAACCCTTGGTAAGGTCGAAGTTGGCTTTGATAGTGTCTCAACTCGAGATAACCCACAGCTTAAATACAATATTAAGCGCATGTACCGCATAAAAGATAAAGCGGAGAAAGAGCTTATAAAGCAACAAATCCTCGCTTTCTCTGTTGATGAGAAAAAGTTAGAAAATAAAAAATCTGAGGCGAATAGTACTAGCGGCAATTAAAGTGGCAACTTACCGCTGAGTGGAATCAATCTATAAAAAAGCCCGTCTATCAGTCGATAGGCGGGCTTTTTACTGCAGACCATTCCTAGGGGATATTAACTAAGGCCACATTAGCCTTTAATAAGGTAAGCGCCTTTAGTAGTAAGTGTCACCGTAATTGGCTCACTGGTTTTGTTTTTCCAATACCATCCGTGCGCACCTGCAAAAGGCGTGGTCAGCGTCCCCTTCACTTGATCGGATGTGGTGATAGTAAAACTTTCAAAGAAACCTGTTTTATCACCTTGAGGTTCGCCGTGAAAATCAAAATACAAGGGTGCGCCATTGGTGCGCCATTCATATTCTAAATGGGCTCCTTCATTCATCAGTAGTTTATATTCTAAACCTTTACCCGCCGCAATAATGATGTCGACCGTATCTTGGCGTAGCCCCATCATTTCTGTACGAGTTTGTTTGATCTCTGCCACTGAGGGCGCATCGTTTATCACAATAGAGCTTGAACTTACCATTACGCCTGGCCCGGCTTTAATACTTGATGTACTCGCGATCACTGGTTCTATCGCCGCAGTGGCTATTTTTGTTAAGCCTAATGATTGACCAATACCTGTTGGATCAATGTTGTACTCAGCGGGTAAAATCGCCGTGACTAATACAATCGCTGCAATGATGGTTGCGACGATACTCGCTTTCAGTAAGGTGGCGTTAGAGTGGACCGGTGCACTGAGTGGGTTGCTCACGGTGTTAGTTGCTTGGTTGTCTGTTTGCTGTGTCATTATAGTTCCTAAATTTGTATTTACGCATGCGTATTTAGCTGCATTTTTCTGTTGGTAGCAGCTTTGGAGCCTGCTTTAATTTGTAAAGTATCCAGTGAGTTGAAAGCCGACTAACATCAATCCACCACTCATGAGTAGTGTGTTGGCCGCAGTTGAAAACTTGAGATAACTTTGATGCCTGCGCCAAAAGCTCATCATAATGAGTACAACGCCTAACGCTAAAAATTGCCCAATTTCTACGCCGACGTTAAAGGCAATAATATTGGTCATTAACCCCTCTTTAGGCAGATTGAATTCTTGGATTTTCGTGGCCAGCCCAAAGCCATGGAATAGGCCAAAGATCATTACCGCGACTTTGGTGTTGGGCTGGAAACCAAAAACGCGTTTGAATCCACCTAAGTTATCAAATCCTTTATAGACAATTGAAAATCCAATAATCGCATCGATAAGATAAGGATTTACCTGGATGTCGTAAAACACGCCGTACAGCAAGGTAATGCTATGACCAATAGTGAACAAGCTGACGTAGAGCAACACGTCTTTAGTGCGATAAAGGAAAAAAATCACGCCGACTAAAAACAGTAAATGGTCATATCCAGTGACCATATGCTTAGCACCGATATAGATAAAGGGCAGAATAGAAACCCCTTGATTAGCAGCTAAAAACTGCTTGGTACCTTCATCTACGCCGTGAGCAAAAAGAGAGAAAGAGGCCAATAACCCCAAAAAAATCACCATAAGTCTTATGGTGTTAGCCAATGGTTGGCTCATTACATGTACTCCAATTATTTATTTTATTAAGCGCATGAATCAAAGACTGAATGTAGTCAGTCAAAGAAGCGCAAAATGGGTCTATCGCTAAACGACTTGGAATAGTTAACCAAGCCGTCATTTAAAAGATAAATAATTAGCGGTGTGGAGGGGGATTGGGTGGTGCGTATCGGTAGTTGTTATAAAGCACATCATTGTCGCCGACAGTGCCTGCCTGATAAAAATCGCTGTTAAAGGTCGACTCAAAGGGCGGGTGTGATGGCGTGTGTGAGTGGTTGTTATGATCATGCTCGCTACTGTCGCTAGCAAAAACAACATCAGTGCCGTTTAAATCGGCAATTAATTCGGTGGCATTAAAAGCGGGCAGGGCTTCTACATCGTGCACATGAGCAAAGGTTGCATGCACATTCTCATGGCTATGATGATGGCTAACACTGCTACCCATAGGATGTTTACCATTGGGGTACTGTACTGAATAAGCTGAGTTCATCACAAAAAACTGGCACAGCAACAGCACTAGCATGATGGCTAATGTTGTTCTGGATTGGTGGGTCGCTGGTAACGCTAACCTGACCTTGATGTTTTTGCTGTTCAGTATGTTTAGTCTTAAAGAGAATATAGCTACCGAGATTAAATCAGATTGAAGATCAAACTGCTAGTATTTCCCGACGACAAAACCATTGCCGAGGTTAACTTACCTACAGCCTCACCTAGACGAATGCGAAGCAAGCTGATTACAGCAAAGCGGTTGGTCGACAATGCTCTTGGCACAACAATGCCTAAAAGAACGGGTAGAAGGTAATGAACGAGTGAAGAAAACATGTGTTTGCGGCTGCTTATGAGTTTGCTGGTGCAGTGGTTAGCGACTAATGCGCGGTAAGACTGAGTGAGTAAACATTTACATACTCCAATAAAAAAGGAGGTGTTAGCCGCCTTTTTTATGTTCAATATTCAGCTTGGACTTTGGCTTTACCTGCTTTAAGCCGGCTTAAACATACATTTTAAGCGTTTGATAATAATCAGTCGTGACATGGTAAATAGGCCACTAACCGTTTTTTGATGTAAGCGGAAAATTGTATCGTACAGCCGGCGTACTAAGCGGCCTTTTAACACTAACCGATCGTTCATCATGGTGCTGATGGCGAAGTCATGTCCAATCGCAACCACCATTCCGCCATCTTTATAGACGAAAGGTTTTAGCGGTTTACCCTCTAAATGTGCCACTAGGTTTTTTGCTAAGTGCACCGCGGCGCGATTGGCTGCCTGTGCTTTGGGTGGAACTTGAGTGCCACCAACCTGCGGGATCGCAGCGCAATCACCTAGGGAGAATATTGACGGGTCCGCAGTGGTTGCCAGTGTTTGCTCAACGATTAACTGATTAGCATGATTACTCTGCAAGCCACCGATGTTTTTTAGCCAGTCGGGCGCTTTAATTCCAGCAGCCCAAAATTGCACATCAGCAGCTAATATTTTGCCATCGCTGGTGGTCATGCGGTGAGCTTCAACACTGGCGATGCGGGTATTGAGCAGGATGTTGACGTTATATTCTTCTAGTCGCTTTTGCGCTTGCTGTGACATTTTCAAAGGGCTATTAGGCAGCACTCTGTCAGCAGCTTCAATCAGATTGATGTTGAGCGTCGCGGCATAAGGGTTATTGGCTAGCTTAGCGCTCACTTTGGCCAACTCAGCGGCGAGTTCAAGTCCAGTCGCTCCCGCGCCGACGATATTAATGCTGCGTTCTTTACCTGAACGCAGCAAGGTACTGATTTGATGCCAGCTGTCTCGAGCTTGCGCAGGTGTATCGAGGAATAAGCAATGCTCTTTAGCTCCTAAGGTGGCAAAGTCGTTGCTAATGGCCCCGATAGCAATCACTAAGTAATCGTATGCGAGTTTGTCGACTTCACCATTGGGTTTACGCAGCACTAACTGCTTTTCTGAGCGTTCGATATCAGTCATCCATGCTTGGTAATGCATATAGCCATTCTTTGCGCCATGGCTGAAATAGCAAAGGCTGTCGAGGTCACTGTCAAAGGTACCTGCGGCTATCTCATGGAAGCGAGGTTTCCAGTAGTGATGAGTCTCTCCTTCTACCAGTACCACCTCATCTTGACTATTGACCGAACGGCCTAAAAGGCTAGCGATTTCTAGACCAGCAGCGCCGCCGCCAACAATAACGATACGAGACATAACAATTCCTCAGTGCACCGCAATTTGGTGCTGCAATAATGTGTAACAAGCGCCAGGTGACTTCAGCGGTATACCCTAGGTATCTGCTCGTCCTCAGGGCATTGGATGGCGCTCATTATAGTTATCATCATATTTGGAACAATTAGCTTAAAAGGTAAATTACTTTTGCGACACAGTAACAATCAACGCCTTGTAGGAACTAAGTTATTGAAAGTAATTACTTTGGCTTTGTTGTTAATAATGGCAACTGACCAGTAGCCTAAGCTAGAGGTCAGTATAGGGTGCGGTAAAGTGTCTATTTGAGGGCGTTACCCAGGTAGTCCAACAGCATGCGCACTTTAGGTGAGAGGTGACGATTTTGAGGATAGAGCGCCCAGATCCCTTCTTCAGGTTGGCGGTTATGCTCAAGCAGTGCCACCAGTTGTTTGTCTTCTAAAAAGCGGGCGACATAAAAATCGGGTAGTTGTACGATGCCAATGCCTTTAATTGCCGCATCCACTAAAGCGTGGCCATTGTTACAACTGAGTGAACCGCTTACGCGTACATTTCTGGTTTTGCCATTTTCTTGAAAACGCCAATAATCCATAGTGCCGAGCAAACAATTATGTTTTTCTAGTTCCGACAATGTGTGGGGAATGCCATAAGTGGAAAGATAAGCGGGTGATGCACAAACATACTGGGTTCGCGTACTTAGCTTCTTAGCCATCATACTCGAGTCTTCTAGTTGCCCGAGCCGGATGGCAAGATCGTATCCTTCGTCGATTAAATCAATCCTTTGATTACTGAGGATGAGTTTAATCTCCAGTTCTGGATACAGCACGGCAAAGTCATTGATCAAAGGCGCAATGGTTTTTTCACCATAGGTGAAGGGAGCGGTAATTTTTAGCAATCCTCTAGGGGTCGTTTGCAGATTAGTGATCGCTCGCTCTGCTTCTTCTAATCCATCGAGCACTTGTCGACAATGTTGATAATAGATCCTGCCAACTTCGGTCACCGATACTTTTCTTGTGGTGCGATGAAACAGCTTTGAAGCGAGCCGAATTTCTAATGCGCTGATCTGCCTGCTGACTTGAGCTGTCGAAATCCCTAGTCGTTGTGATGCCTTGGTAAAGCTTTCGGCTTCGGCTACTGCAACAAACTCACTGACACCTTCCCAATTAAACATTATTACTCTCAAGAAATTATCTTTGCTAAATATCCCTTAATTATTACCAAATTCAGCCTAAATGCAATTCAAAATCACATCTTATTTAAAACGGCTAATCGCTATTTATAGCACCAAACTGAGTATTTAAGTGAGATTTATTATTACTCACTGTAAAAAGTAATTTGTTAAAAAGTGGGATTATCAACTAGTGGGTAAGGAATATAATCACTGCCATCGAATGACAAAGATGTCATCCAGTCTCAGTTTGTAGTCATCCAACATATCAGTAAAGAGACTGTAAGTTTTTATTTAAATTAAGGAAGTCAAAATGAGCACAACATTCTATATGCCTCCGATGTCGATGATGGGACCCGATGCCATCAAGCAATTAGGGAGCGAACTACAGGCGAGAAACTTTAAAAAAGCGCTAATCGTAACCGATAAGGCATTAGTCGATATTAAACTCGTCGACAGACTAACCGATGAGTTATCTGCTCACGATATCGCATTTGCCATCTTTGATGGTGTACAGCCTAACCCGACAGAGAAAAATATTGAGCAAGGTCTTGAGATACTTAAAATTCAAGACTGTGACTTTGTCGTTTCATTCGGTGGTGGCTCTTCTCACGATTGTGCTAAAGGCATCGCCTTAGTCGCTGCCAATGGTGGTCATATTCGTGATTACTCTAAAGGTGTGCATTTATCTGCGAAGCCTCAATTGCCTTTGGTTACCGTCAATACCACTGCTGGGACAGCTGCTGAAATGACCATTTTTGCCATTGTTACCAATGAAGAAGATGAGACTAAATACCCGATTGTAGATAAAAATTTGACGCCGATCATCGCCGTCAATGACTCAGAACTTATGGTGGCAATGCCTAAGTTTCTTACCGCTGCAACGGGAATGGATGCATTAACCCATGCGATTGAAGCTTATGTTTCAACTGCAGCGACTCCCATAACCGATGCGTCAGCCATTAAGGCCATTGAGCTCATCTCAATGAACTTGCAGCAGGCTGTCGATAATGGCGAAGACCGTGCAGCGCGAGATGCGATGCAGTACGGAGAGTATTTGGCAGGTATGGCCTTCTCTAACGCGTCTCTGGGTTATGTGCACTCAATGGCTCACCAATTAGGTGGTGTATATGACTTAGTGCACGGCTTATGTAATGCCATCTTGCTGCCATACGTTTCTCGTTTCAATGCTGTCGTTAGCAGTGAGAGATTTGCCGATGTTGCTAAAGCAATGGGCGTAGATACAACAGGCATGAATGCCGCTGATGCTGCAGAAGCTGGCATTGTTGAAATAGAAAGACTTTCAGCCTCAGTTGGTACCGCCCAAAAGCTGGCTGATCTTGGAGTTAAACAGGACAAACTTGAATTTATGGCGATTAATGCCTTAAACGATGCGTGCTCTTTAACCAATCCAAGAAAGGCTAGCACTGAAGAGATCATCAATATTTTTAAACAAGCGATGTAAGTCGTTCTGCTAAGACCTGCAGGGCTTAGCCTCATTTATCTGGAATAATTATTATGAAAACGTTAATTCACCCATTGGTCGATAATGGTATCTCAGCAACAGCCGAAGGTTTTAGCGGCGGATCATTGCACTGCCAGTGTTCACACCATCCTGTTGAAGTGACTGTCTCAGCGCAAACTGCACATAACCATGTTTGCGGTTGCAGCAAATGCTGGAAGCCTGAAGGCGCTCTGTTTGCTCAGATAGCGGTGGTCGCTAAAGGCCAAGTTAGCGTGACTGCTAATGCTGATAAATTACAAATTGTCGACGCGTCGGCGGCAATTCAGCGTCATGCATGTAAAGAGTGTGGCACCCACATGTTCGGCCGTATCGAAAACGCTGAGCATCCTTTCTATGGTTTAGACTTTGTCCATACTGAGTTATCTAAACAGCAAGGTTGGTCAGCACCTGAATTCGCTGCATTTGTCTCTTCTATCATTGAGTCAGGAACGGCACCTGAAGCTATGGCTGATGTTCGCAATACATTAACTGACTTGGGATTAGCGCCATATGACTGCTTATCTCCAGTATTGATGGATGCCATTGCTGCTCACGTTGCAAACAAGCGCTAAGCGCCATTAATTGATACTGAGTAAATAGGTATCGTGGATTTTATAAAAAAGCGCTACGGCGCTTTTTTTATGTCTATTGGCAGGGGTTTAACCTACTTAGCCCCCCCAAAAAAAAGCAGCCATCTAGACCGGTGTTATCGTTTTTTCTTATATTGAATGGTAAAAATATTTGTTGATCAGGCCGATTATTATTGTTGAATTAATAAATATATTTGACGCATCGAAATGGGATTGTCTTAGTTTTTTAAGAGTTGAAGCTTAAATGCGTATGGGCGGAGCTGCTGCGGTATTGATGCTTTGCACTGATGGTTTCATTTATCGGCTCATGCTTGGTTTTTGATTGCAGCTGTTTATTACCATTTGGTAAAAGTGATTTGCAGTTTTAGCTGATTATCATCCTATCCATTATCAATATACTAAGCACAAATTCAGTATCTCAATCTATGCAGCGGGCTTTGCCTGCCGAACACTTTACATTTAAGGCTTATATTATGAGTTGGATCTTTCTATTACTGGGTGTCATGGCTGAAGCCTTATCTCATGTGGCGTTAAAGGCGACCGATGGTTTTAGTCGACCATTGCCAGCCGTATTGGTTATTTTGGGTCATTTGGTGGCATTTATTTTTCTTGGCCAAGCTATGAAGGGTATGCCTGTGGGGGTGGTTCATGCACTGTGGGCGGGTTTAGCCATAGTGACAGTTACCTTGTTATCGGCACTATTTTACCGCCAACATCTAGATCTCACTGCGTGGATCGGTATGGGATTAGTCGCTGCTGGCGTAATGATGATTAACTTCTCACAAGGCCATAGTCACTGATTCAAAGCATTACCCTCGTTGATCTCATTTTAACCTTAAGCATAAAGCTAACCTCAGCTTTCTTTAGTGGCCTCAATATGCTGACTGTCTCATTATTCGATACAAACTTGTTGGTGTGAGGCACTTTTTCATGCGGTAGAGAATCGGTAATCTATTCATAACGTCGATAATGACACCGACAAGATTCTCTATTTATCAGGTTATGAGTGAGGTTTACAATGAAAATTAAGACGATGCTAGCAGGTGTTCTATGTTCCGGTTTACTCATCAGCAGCGTAAATGCCGCTGAAGTTGAATTTTTCGTGGGTGCGGCTGCGGGTTATCAAACCGATAAAGTGGACGGCAATATACAACACGACACCGAAGACATGTCGTGGCAAGGACGAATGGGGATATTGATTGAGCAACAGCATCGGATCACGGGTACCTTTGGCTATATGGAGGACGAATTCTCTCAAGCGGGCAACGATTATAAGCAGGAACAATATAGCTGGTTGCTCTCTTATGATTATTTAATTCCAGTCCATAAAGACGTTAACTTATTTGCTGGTGTTACCGTAGGCGCTAATGACAATAAAATTGCGGGACGTGCAGATACTGATTTGGTCTGGGGTGGCCAAGTGGGTGTGCAATATCAATGGAGTGAACACTTTTCGTCAGATCTCGGGTATCGCTATCTAGAACAAGATTATGAACGCGATGGGATCACTATTGATAACAGTCAGCAGGTGTACTTGACGCTTGATTATAAGTTCTAGCGAATAAGACAGAAAAAAGCCGACTGTAATGCAGTCGGCAAAAGTATTAGCCCTAAAAGATCCTCAGCTAGCGATCCTAATTGACAAGAAACCTTACGTTTTGGGCGCAACCATTTCAAAATAGTGCCCAGTCTTCTCTAGATTGATGACTTTTTCGTACGACGACGTAAGCCGAATAACCCAAGCAGTAAGACTGACACTCCCATTGCACCACCGCTGTCTGACTGTGTCAGTTCAGGTTCAACAGCAACCACTTCAGCTAGCAGCCTAGCCATTAACGAAAAAACAACAATTTGTATTACTCTCGTCATCTATCTCAAGAGCATATTACGGTGCGGTCCTTATCTGACGGACGGGTAAAGCAGCAGCTTGCATCGTCTTCTCGTGACATGTTTGGACAGTTCGTGGTGAGCTCGAAAGAGGTGCTTTTTTGTCTAATCGTCGCGGCGCTTGGGAATTATGGGTTAATCAAGAAACTGGCAGTAAACAACTGACGCATCTGCAGTGGTATTGAAGGCGATGTTAGAACCCCTTCATTTTCTAATGATGGCAGTAAGATCTATTACTCATCAAATGTAGGTGGACATTGGAGTCTCTATGCCTATCATTTTGATAGGCAACAATTTGAGTTTGTAGTGGGCCATGCTGCTAAGTATGGTGTTGAGGATAACGTCGGTGGATTGTATTACAGCCGCGATAACCAAGCTGGGATCTATTACCATCCGAATGATGGCGGTGAAGAAAGACTGATAACAGCCGAACTGTCGACGAGTGATTGGGGCAGCTTCTTTTACCAAAACGATGCGCTGTATTTTTTAAAGCGCACTGACATCAGCGATCAAATTATTGAGATAGCAGCTGACAATCAACAGCAGTTACTATTTACTTTACCCGCTGTGAGTATTCGCGGACAACGTGCGTTGGCAAAAGGGGATGACAATACCATTGTGGTGAGTATGTTAGGAATTAATGATGCCGATATTTACAGTGTTTCGTTAGCTGCAAGTCACTAGCATTTTAGTATTAGAATCTGTTTTTCACTAAGAAGCGCCATTCCCAGCTATTCACCTCTGCGCCAGTGGTAAACGGAACACTGAAATCAATATGGGCAACGTTGCCATAACTTGATTTAGACGAGTAGATCCTCGCACCAATCCCGACGCTTCCAATAACGCCAGGGATCTCGTTGTTGCCATCATTGCCCCCCGTTGCTTGACCCACATCGGTAAAGGCTGCCCAGCCCAGCTCTGCTAATTGATAGAGATTAATATTGGGGTAATTACGGACTTCAGCCGTAAATGCCCATTGATTGTCACCATATTGATAGTCGTTAGGGTAACCACGGATCCCAGTGTCATCACCGAGTGCGAAGGGCCTATCAATATAATTGTTTTGCGAAGTGCTGAGCCTGAGTTTGGAATAAGCGGTCCACTTAGGGGTTATATGGTAGAAGTACTCAGCGGCAACATTCACCTTGTAATAGTCTTTTTGAGTGGTGGCAAACACACCTTCGCCATCCATTTCTAGCAGCAGTAAGTGATCTTTAGCTTGGAAACCACGGCTAGACTGCCAATTGATGTGATAACCAACAGGGGAGTCATCGTTGAGATCGCGGGTTTCAAGTCCTAATTTGACATAGTGTTGCCAACCCAAATTAAAGTCTTCGTTATAGTTAATGAGGTGGACGTTGTTGAGGACTTTAAAGTCATCTTGTAGATATTGATAGGCTACCCAAGGGTAGAGGAAATCACGATCTTGAGGTAGTTCTGATGCTGGATACTCCTCTATATTATCAAACTCATGCTTATCTTGAGTGAGTCCAGTTATGATGCGGGAAAGCTCATCACTGCTGCGATTTAATAGCCAGCCGTAACGGGCACTATTGTAGGTAACAGCATGCTCAAATTCATTAAACTCCTGGCCGTTTTGTTTCAGGGTATCGACTCGGAGATCATCTAAATATTCAGCCGAGTACATATTGCTGCCATCAAGTGTGTAGAAAGGTTTCTTAAAGTATAGATGGGTCGCTTGACCATCACTGTTATCGTAAAAGTCAGCCGCTATGGTGGCATGTTCGATAAAGTTGAGGGGGGCTTCAATCGCAAATTTGTAACCAGTACGATCGGCATTAGACTGGTACTTGAAACGCGTTCGGATCCCTAAACCCAGTAAATTATCCTCTTTAATACCGATAGAAAACTTACTCTCACCACCGCTGCGGCCGAGACTCACCGTGGGTAATAACGACCAATTGTCCCACGTTTCAACCAGAATGTTTTCACCACCATCATCGATGACATCAGCATCTGGCGCGGGCTCAGCAAACTGAATGTCGGCATCACGAATATAGGGCTCTGCGCGTAATATTCGTTGCACTTCATCGAGGTCTTTTTGGCTTACACTTTCATTTTCTTTAAAGCTGAGTTTGTCGCGAATGACGTAGTCGCGAGTATTGATATGTAGGTAGTTGGCCCAGCGGTGAATAAAAAAAGTGTCGGGGTCAGACAGATCAAAGATGTCATTGCTTTTAACGACAATACTGTTGATATGCTTCTTTTGTTCATAGTCTTGAGGTTTAGCGTCTGCTTTTTTTGTCGTTATCTCTTCAGCACCAACCGCACTGGTCAGTGCGTAAGTTAATAAGGCTAACGTCGAACAGCTAAATCGAGTCATAGGCTAGAGGAGTCCTAATGAGATAACGATGATTACAAATGCATTACATAGCTATAACACATGGAACAGGCAGGTTAGTCAAGCATAAGATGATGGCTTTACATGAGGATAGACGAATATAACGCAGAGGATGCGAGCGCGCTGATGCGCCCGCATGTGTTAATTTGTAACTCGTAAACAGTTATAAGGTGCGACGGGGTGGTACGGCGACATTGGCAAAGATTAATCCAGCAACAATAGACATGAAAATAAGAAATACCTGCGTGCCAAGGTGCGATTGATTAAACATGGTCTCACCTAAAATTAAGGTATTAAGACCAATATAGGTTTTGCTGCCCGGCACTAAGATGACGATACCTTGTAATAGCGCAATCGTTGCGGGTGCTTTCATCCAGCGAGCATAGAGATTTGAGTATATGCCTACCGCTAATGCACCAAAGAAAATACCAATAGAGTCACCAAAGTAAATGCCGCCGAGCATGGCTGAGAAAAAGGCGACAATCCCCGCAAGAACCCCCCAAGGAGAGTCTTTCATGCGCGCTTTAAAGATAATCACGAGTGCCATAGAAAGAATCGGTACAGCAGACCAAACGGCCCATTTAGGCAGTGATTCAGGCGGTACATAGGTGGTTTCACCAAACAGTGCTTTACCTATTGTTAAGCCAAGAATAACCCCGAAATAGAGCTTAAATAGCAGCATGAATGCATCCATCACCCTTGCTGTACCTGAGATGAGATCTCGTGCGGCTAACTCCGCTAACCCGAGTGTTAATGCCAAACCTGGAATAAAGATGATGATGCCTGAGAGTATGACCACTGGAATGTTCATACTGGGATCAAACTTAGCAATACCGCATGCGGCAATTGCGCACAAAATCGCGGCTAAGGGTTCAAGCATCTCAGCCATACGTTTAGAGCGTTCAGCGCGATAGACCAAGCCGTAAACCATAAGGCCTAATATACCTGACCAAAAAACATCGTTCCAACTGGTGCCCATTAACATGGCAAAGGCACCGGCTGAGCTGCCAAAAGCCAATAGTGTTAAGGCTGTACCGTAAGGGTTAGGCTTGTTGGATATCTCTTCTAAGCGCTCAAGTGATTCGGTTAATGTGCGTTTGCCAGACATTAGCTCTTCAACGAGTTCGTCGGTTCGCGCTAATGAGCCTAAATCGAGTTCACCTGGGTTAACCCGTGCCACGTGATTATATTCTTGATCTTCATCGTGCTGCAGCACGAATGTCATTGCTGTTGGCGACACCAAGAAATAACCCTCTATACCAAGCAGTTTGGACACTGCTTGCAGGTGTGTTTCAAGCCGGTAGGCGGGCGTACCAAACTTATGCAGTGCTTTACCGAGTCGAATGATAAAACGTCGCTTTTCTAGAAACTCTTGATTGTTCACAATGGCTATTCGCTATTTATGTCTTAATTGTAAGGCTTAATTATTATCAATAAACACGGTCTCATTGAGCTTATATATCGCTGCAATGCACCACTATTTATTGGCTGATTCTTGACGAGCGCATCTTACCTGATTTGCTCAAAAAAAGTTGCGATTTATTTACTTAATGTTCATAAATTGTAATGCTGTGTCGTTAATCATAATTACAAGTAGGATGTTCCATGCCACTCGCGATATCAGGTCTGTATATTAGCCTTACTGCATTACTCGTTATAGCGTTAGCCTATCGAGTCATAAAAATAAGAAAAACACATAAAATTGGCATTGGTACTGCTGGTAACGAGCCACTGAGTCTTGCTTGTCGGGTGCATGAAAATTTACTCGAGAACGCACCGATAGCGATGTTGTTATTTGTGGTTGCCGAAAGTAACGGTACTAGCGCCGCGGTATTGCATATTTTTGGTACGCTTTGGATTGTGTCACGCTTGATGCATGCCATCGGTTTAACCCAAGGCAAGGGGGGTTATCACTTTGGCCGCTTCTGGGGAGTACTGATGACATGGGCAGTTTTAGTGGGCTTAGTGGTGGTGAATCTTGTTGCATTTGTAGCGAGTCTTTAACCCTGCAGATAGCGTTCAGCCAGGGGTAGATATTGACTATCTATAAGGTGACAAGTCCCGCCTAGCAATACCCACAGCCAATTAAAGGGCATATAGACTATACTAAAAAAAGCATCGTATTGATGCTTTTTTAGTCACACCTGCGGCGCGGAGCCTGTTATACTCCGCGTCCCCGATGTGAGCTAGAATCGGGGCGTTTAACCCGTATTTTTTGTTTCTAAGTTAGGCTGTCTAATCCATGCAAGTAGAATCCACATTATTTACTCATTCCAAGTATCGCCCTGAGCTTACTCGCCCGGCGCCGTTTTTACCTATGTCCCGCAAAGAGATGGACAAGTTAGGTTGGGATAGCTGCGATATTATTATTGTTACCGGTGATGCGTATGTGGATCACCCAAGCTTTGGTATGGCTGTTATTGGCCGCATGCTCGAAGCCCAAGGCTTTAGAGTCGGGATCATCTCGCAGCCAGATTGGTCTAACAAAAATGAATTCATGAAGTTAGGTAAACCTAATCTTTATTTTGGCATTACTGCGGGCAACATGGATTCGATGATCAACCGTTACACCGCTGAGCGTCGTATGCGTCATGACGATGCCTACACCGCGGGCAACTTAGGGGGTAAACGTCCTGATCGCGCTGTGACTGTTTATGCCCAACGTTGTAAAGAAGCCTTCAAGCAAGTGCCTGTCGTGATTGGCGGTATTGAGGCGAGTCTACGCCGAATAGCACATTACGATTACTGGTCAGACAAAGTGCGTCGCAGTGTCATCTTAGACGCCAAAGCTGACATCTTAGTTTACGGTAATGCTGAGCGCCCGCTGGTGGAGTTGTCGCACCGTTTAGCCAGTGGCGAGCCTATCGGTCAGCTACATGATATTCGCGGTACAACCGTGATCCGTAAAGAGCCACTGCCTGAGTGGAAGGGGATGGATTCGCGCAAGCTCGATCAGCTACATAAAATTGAGCCAATCCCGAATCCTTATGGTGCCGATGACGTGGGTTGCAAAAATCTCTCAGGCCCAACGGATGAGAAGATATTTGATAACGACGCCCCTAAAGCCATTAGTGTGCAACCTGCCAGACCTAAGCCTTGGGAAAAGACCTATGTGTTACTGCCAAGCTTTGAAAAGGTTTCAGAAGACAAATTTCTATATGCCCACGCTTCGCGTATTTTGCATCAAGAGCAAAACCCAGGTTGTGCTCGAGCGCTGTTTCAAAAACATGCTGAGCGTGCTATTTGGGTCAATCCACCGGCATGGCCACTGAATACTGACGAGATGGATGGCGTATTCGATTTAGCCTATAAACGTGTGCCGCATCCATCGTATGGCAAAGATATCATTCCTGCCTACGACATGATTAAGACTTCAATTAATATCATGCGTGGTTGTTTTGGCGGTTGTTCTTTCTGCTCTATTACCGAGCACGAAGGCCGTATTATCCAAAGTCGTTCACAAGAGTCTATTGTGAAAGAGATAAAAGATATTCAACAGAAAGTGCCTGGCTTTACTGGGGTCATCTCCGATCTTGGTGGCCCAACGGCTAACATGTATCGCTTAGGCTGCTCTAGCGTAAAAGCTGAGAGTACTTGCCGCCGTCTATCCTGTGTATTCCCCGCTATTTGTGGCCATTTAGATACAGATCATCAAGCAACCATCGATCTGTACCGTGCTGCGCGCGATGTTCCCGGCATTAAAAAAGTATTGATCGCCTCGGGCGTTCGCTATGATCTCGCAAGTGAAGATCCCCGCTACGTTAAAGAGCTCGCAACCCATCACGTGGGTGGCTATCTTAAGATTGCGCCAGAGCATACTGAGGATGGACCGCTAAACAAGATGATGAAGCCCGGCATGGGCAGTTACGATAAATTTAAAGAGCTTTTTGATAAGTATTCGAAAGAGGCGGGTAAGAAACAGTACCTGATCCCATACTTTATCTCGGCGCATCCAGGCACGACCAACGAAGACATGGTTAACTTGGCATTGTGGCTAAAAGGTGAAAAATTCAAACTGGATCAAGTGCAGAACTTCTATCCATCGCCGATGGCAAATGCCACCACGATTTATCATACCGGACTCAACTCGCTAAAGAATGTGAAGCATACGAGTGAAGAGGTGACGGTACCGAAAAAAGGTCGTCAACGTAAACTGCACAAAGCCTTGCTGCGCTACCATGATCCTTTAGGTTGGCCGATGATCCGTGAAGCTTTGATTGAAATGGGTAAAGAGAAGCTCATTGGTAACAGCCCATCATGCTTAGTGCCTGCTGAATCGCGTCAAGAGCGAGAAGCATTGCGCAGTAAAAAGAAGCTCGTCACTAAAGATGATGGAAAAGGTCAGAAAGCTTTCACCCGTTTTTCTGCCGATCAGTTTGATGATCGTAAGCAAGCAGATGGCAAGAAGGGCGGCACTAACAAGCCAGGGCAAGCGAAAACTGCCCAAACAAAAGCACAACCTGCTGGCCAGCGTCCGGTTAAGAAAAATGTCTGGGGCACCACGCCAAAGCATCAAAGGTAATAATTGCGTGCTTTCACTGTGCTAGCTAAATAATAAAAAGGGAATATCATTGGATATTCCCTTTTTATTGGAGTGAACAATGGCTGACAATCCAGATGACATCACCACTGATTATAGTGACGAAAGCTTTTGGCAAAAAGTAAAAAAGTTTGCTCAAAAAGCGGGTAGAGAGGTGATCGATAAGGCGTTATGCCTTTATTATGCTGCGCAGCGTCCCGATACTCCTAAATGGGCTAAAACCATTATTTTTGGTGCACTGGCTTACTTTATCGCCCCCTTTGATGCGATACCTGATTTAACGCCCGTTGTTGGTTTTTCAGATGATTTAGGCGCACTTGCTGCGGCTTTGGCCATGGTGTCGATGTATGTGGATGACAAGGTCAAAACCCAAGCGGCAGAAAAATCAGCCGCTTGGTTTGATTAAAGTTGATCCATAAACAGAACCAATGAAGTGGTGAGTGACGAGTAGAAGCAGATACTTATGCTCAATAGTATCCATAAGCACAGTGTTGCGTGATCTTACTGCTACCACTCATTAATACCCCTATCAGGCGTTGGCCATTGAACGGGTGGCTGATTCTATACGATCCCTTACCTGACGTGATTTATCGCTGTTAAATATCTCCAGCAATGTAGCTGCATCCGCTTGCTTAGCGAGAATATCGACTAAGGCAGCGCGATTATTCACATGGAGGTAGGGCAGTATCGACTTGAGCTCTCCTTTACGGGCCAGCGCGGCGAGGTGCTCTCCCATACAGTTGCGATAGTTTTTAATGGCAAACAGCACAATTAGTTCACGCTTAACATCATGGCTCATTAGCCAGTCCATCAGCTTGTTATAGGCGTGTTCTTCATAGTCATCGTGAGCCAAATTTAATCGGGTTTCGAGGTCAATATTACCGTCTTGCACCCGCTTATCCATATCGCCTTCGACCAAGAGCTCCATGATCACCTTGTAAGCACGATAGCTGTGGTTAGCCAGCAGTAACAGCAGTCGTTCGCTGCGCTGAGTATCGATGCGCCACAGGAACTGACCTAGGCTGTAAGTTCGATACTCATCCAAATCGACGATAGTAGCCTCAAGCATATAAGCATTAAACAGCGGGGCCATAACCTCATAGCGGGTGTCTCCCTGAAGGTAGGACCATAGTGTTTCTTCGATGAGATGTTGACGCCCCGTTTGGCTTGGCAGCTTATGCACGGCATCGATCACCACACTTGCATCAACATTGCTATCTAAGACAAGCACCTCCCCACGGACGTGGAGCTGTTCACGCCCGGCAATGTCTTTATCACCAACCAATAGCAGCAATTCATCGCCGACACGTTGGGCTATCGTGACGCCGATCCAACTCATCCCGTCGCGATGACGAGTCTGGCTTATATCAGCTTCGGGGTGCATCCGCAGCGGGAGTCTCAACTTTTTAGGGAGATCGTCCGGATCGGACATAAAGCCGAAGAAGAGTGTCGATGAGCTAAATTGGTGCGCTATGACTGTCTCCCATGACTGATTATTCAACGCTATAAATTGATGCAAGCATTGTCTAAAATCATAGTCTAATGCGAACGGAAGCTGTGGAAAGCGCAGCGCAACATCCTGATGAAACTCCAGCTTATGCGTCTGATAGGTATAGTCTAATCCCCGCAGTAAGGCTTGTGCTTGGCGTTTATGAGTCGCGCCAATCATGCTGCTCTGTTCATGACTGGACGGTATGTTTGACCCCATAAGCTCGACTAAGGCAAGGTACTCTTTTTTGCGAAATTGGCTGTCAATGGACTGTTCAACCTCAAACGCCAGAGTATAGTCTTGGGCTATACCATGACGATTAAGCATCTCGTAGAAGTTTATCTCATCGAGCTGATTGCCAAACTCTAACTTGTAATTGTGATGACTATAGAGGCGACTGATATGGCGGATCATTTTTGTCGGCGCCATGGTGATCAGTAACTGCCATAGCCGCTCGGCGATTTTAGCCTCAGGTATTGCAACCTGTTTAAGCCAGAAACAGATAAGAGCCACCCGTTGATAGTCATCGTCGTGGTCGCTAAAGAAGTGATAGCCAATCTGCTTTTCGCTGATTTTTGGGAAGTAAAGATCGGACTGGCGACAGACTTCGTCTCTGTGCAGATGCTTGTCAAATAATGCGATGATCGCTTGCTGGCTAAGTTCGGCATCATCTTCAGTGAAAAAGTTTTTGACCTGCTCAAGCTCAGTGTTGTTAAAACCATTTTCTTTGGAATGACCTTGACCTTGGATATGAGCTCGCTCGAGTAGCAATGCTAAGGCTCGCTCGAATATCTCACTTAAGCCTGCTTGTAACTCGGCGGTGTAGGTGTCATTAATCTGGTTATTAGTATCTTTCAGCAGCAGGTAAGCTTTGAGTGCATCAGTGCCCAGATCATCTTCATCCCATTGGCTCGTATCACAGCAAATACGCTGACGGAATAGATTATCAGCCTCCTCCAGCATGGTACGCGTGATGGGGTCATCGAGATCGGAAAAGCAACCAATTAGCTGTTCGAGTTTACGTTTATCATGCTTGCTGAGCTCGCCTTTCGGGGTGCTGGGAGCGGGGTCAAAGCGGGCATAGTAAGCCTCGGTGGTCATAATAGCCTGATAGTCTCCTTCACCAGTGAGCATTTCACACAGTTCGGCAGATAAGGTTTGTTGAGCTAATAAACGATAAAAAATATCGAGGAGTCTCAGCATAATGTGCGCTGATTGGACATGGCTGATACTGTTTTCACCGGCGACGACGAAGGCTTTAGAGAGAGTGCCATGTTCGAACTCGACGTCGACAAAGCTGTCTTCCTCTGCGAGCAGGTCATTGGCGGGGTAAGCAAACACCCGATGTATGTTCTCCCGCAGGTTATCAAGGCCGTCTGTATCCCAGCAGGCATTATCCATCGCAAAGTACAGCGTTGGGGCATGGGCTTTACAATGCGCCCAAATATCGAAGGGCTTAAGGGTATCGAGCACACTTGGATTTTCGTTAACGATCACATATTTCAGTAGGGCTTCATTATTGTCCAGTGTCGCGATAAAATCGGTCAGCATACGAATGCCACCCTGCTCGGCTTCCAGCACTTCCTGACGTGCTTCGTCTAAGCGCTCATCCTCCCGTTTTTTAAAGACACTCTGGGCATAGCTCATGAGTGGCTCATCAAGCTCATTTTTTAGTTGTCGTTGTAAGTCCATCGCCTCATTTTCGAGAGTGCCATGGATAAAGTGACGCCCGAGTTGCAGCTCTATTTCTTCTTCCTGCTCCCAGCCGCAGAATTCGGGGAACAAACTCTTATAAATCGCCAATACTGGACTTTGGCTGTTCAGATCATCACTTTCGCTGTAAGCAAGCATAGGCTGAGCTGTAAAACGCTGTTTGATCAACTCGATAAAGCGCTGGTAGTGCTGCGGGTTTTGCTGGAGATATACACCTAGTGGCTGATACTCGGGAGATGGTTCTTCCCAGTTACAACCGTAAAAGGCAAAACGGAAGGCGGCGTTATCACACCAAACAAATGCCTTCATCATGGCATCGCACCAGCCGTGACGCTTGATCAGGCTGAGCAACATATCCTCATAGCCATTGGCGTGTTCATCGTCCCAATAGGGGATAAAAAACTGTGCCAGATACACAGCGTCATCAGCATCTTTTATGGCCATCATATACAGAGCTTCGGCGCCGAATACGCGCATGTCATCGACCCACATTTCGCTGGTATCGTTCTCATAGCGTGCATAATCAACCATAGCTTGAGCGGTTCGGCGAAGCTGTGACTTAAGTGCGTCGTGTTCTAGTGCGATGGCGAACAGTAGGACCTCTGAGATATAGAGACTGCTCTGTTCACTCACCACATCATCTGAGTCATAGCCGGCGTCTGGCGTGAGATTGAGGGCTTGTAACGCTAATGTGGCATTGGCGGTGTCTGTCAGTTGAAGGTGAAGCCTTTGACCTGAGCTGATATCCATAAAAGTGATATCAAACTGACTGTCTTTAAAGGCCTGATGGCCTTCTAACAGCGACTGATACTCTGTTAATGCTTGCTCGATACTTATGATATTGGTGCGATTGAATTCGACAATTTGAGATTTCGGAAATGAGTCCATTTTAACGTCCTGTTAAATGAAGTAGTTGGCTAATTTATAAGAGGGAATACTTGATAATATCTAAAATAGTAGCTGATTACCTGATTAATAACAATAGGTTACATGTGTGGTGTTTGTTGGTTTTTTGTTGCCGAATTGTGTGGTGAGATAGCGTTGAATAATGAGCGTGGGAAGTCGTGACTAAACGACAGTTGTGGCAGCGTGTAGAACCGATTAAACAAGAGTCTTAATTTGCTAGGTAGCAATACTGAGGTGGTTTTAATCCAAAGAGGCTTCAATTTTTCAGCTTTTAGACTAGAAAAGCCGCTGTATCCAGCGGCATTGTTTGGTCATTATTTAAGTTTGAATTGACTCACTATTAGTTCGAGTTGATGGTTGGCTGTGGCGAGGTTGACGGTTTCATTACTGGTGGTTTCGCCGTTCATGGCCAGTTCACTTGCCATCTCGCAAATGGCAGACATGTTACGAGTAACTTCACTCGATACCGAACTTTGCTCTTCTGCGGCGGTGGCTATCTGAGTATTAAGATCATTAATTTGATTGACTGAGTCACCAATGGCATCTAGATCGCTGGCGACGATTTCGGTGGTTTCAGCTGTTTTTATACAGGTATTCTTGGTGGCATCCATGGAGGACATTGCCGCATTAGACGCTTCTCTGAGTTTATTGAGGGTTACTTCAATTTCAGCTGTGCTTGTTTGGGTTCTGGCGGCGAGTGCTCTGACTTCATCGGCAACAACCGCAAAACCGCGTCCTTGTTCGCCCGCTCGAGCCGCTTCTATGGCGGCATTAAGTGCTAATAGATTGGTTTGGTCGGCAATTTCACCTATCACCTTTAGTACCTGAGTGATGTTTATGGTGTCTTTATTGATTTGTTCAATATTGGTTGAGGTATTTTCGACTTCTTGCACGAGCTGAGCCACGGTGCTGGTTGCCTTGGCGACAATGGCCTTTGATTCCATGGTTTGATTCTTGGTGACTTGAGTGAAAGAGGCTGTTTCGGCGCCGTTTCTCGCGACATCGTTGGCAGTGGCGCTCATCTCTTCAACGGCGGCGACGATCTGTTCGGTCTCAGTGGTGTGTGCGCTTAAAATCGAGCGATTGGCGTCAGTTTCTGATTTTAAGCGTTCAACACTGCTGGCGATATGGGTTGATGATTGCAGTACCTCTAACATCATCGATTGCAGGCTTTCGATGAACAGGTTAATACCTTTTGAGATCTGGCCTAAATCATCCTCATTTTTAACGTCTAGACGTCGAGTCAAGTCACCATTACCCATAGACAGTTCGGTGACCATCTCTTTGAGGGACAGAATGGGCTTATAGAGTACAAATAACACGCCGAGTAACACACTGATCGCCAGCGCTAGCATTATAGCGGAAGACAACATGGCGCGATAAAGTGCACTGTCGACAGCGGCATAGGCTACTGATTTATCAAGAGCAACAAACAAATACCACTTCTTACCATTGACTAAATTAATGGCTTTTGAAACCGCGAGCTTATCTATGCCATCTAGAGTGTATTCCTGCATGGTTTCATCATTCGACAATAATGTCTGCTGTACTTGCGCTAAGCCAAAGTCAGAAAAGCGGGTTCCTGTGGTCAGAGTCTGAGATTCTGATGCCAGTACTTTGCCTGTTTGGTCGGTAATTAGGGTGACTGCGCCCGGATAGTTAACGGCTTTGACGGTATCACTAAGGTAAGTGAGTTCTATGTCTCCAAGTACCACGCCATCCCCGAGATTTTTTAGAATAGAAATTACATCATGTCCGGTGCCGTCATCGACATAAATATCGGTGATATCAAGATTAATAGAAGACTTGCCTTGTTGATACCAAGGGCGAGTGCGGGGGTCATATTTTTCAGCTATTGCTTTGCCGTTGAGCCACTTGCTACTGGTCTCGGTTGAATAGGCGCTGCCATCGTCAAAACCAAAGTAGATCCGTGCAACCCCGCCTACATCGGTCGATAATCTTGCCGCATTAACATAGTTATCGCGATAACTGCCGCTGTGATAGTGCTTGGCTAAGGCGTCTATGGCATCGGCTTTTTCTTTAAACCAGCTTTCAATATTAGCTGACTCATATTTAACCACGTTAGTTAGTTTTTCATTGGTACTGGCAATGGTGCTTTGTTTGAGCTCGATGTAAGACAACCAGTTTGAGATCACAAGACAAAGTGTGACTAAAGTCACCATTGACGCGATGAGCGATTTTCTAAATCCTAGCAATTGTTTATCTCCACGATATGACGCGAATAAAAAGAGGCCGGGGAACGGCCTCTTTAGGTGGGATCTTACAGACGTGCGACTAAACTAAACTAGCCTTGCCAAGTTAGGTTGAAGTCGTATCTAAAGCCGATAGTCACGGCTTGGTCGTCTTCACGGTTGTCGTAGCTTTTATCAAGGTATTCTAAGTGAACACGCACGTTAGCGAGAGGGTTCCATTCCAAGGTGGTATTAAAGCCGTCATAGTCGGCTGAGGTGGTGTCATTAATACCGTCTTTAAATTGGAAGTAGCCGAGCTTAACTTTGTAGTCATCACTAATAGGATAGGCAAATGCGGTGTCTAAGGTACTGCCACTGCGATCTTTATTCATGCTGCCAGCATTATAGTTATACTGCTTATCTTGGTAACTAACAGCCATATACATGTCGTTACTGAAAGTATAAGCAACTACGCCACCGACTGTTTTGTCATCACCCTCTACGCCACTAGTATCGGCAGTATTTTGGGCGACATAACCTAAACCTATGTGCAGTTGATTAAGATCGTAACCCACACCCACGTTGATCATGTCGGTTGCATCTTCACCGCTATCACCATCAAACTGTGCACCTGCCATCCAGGTGAAGTCGCCAGTGACGAGCTGGTAAGTGACAAAGTTATCGACAAAGAATGGGCTTTCATGGTCATACGCGTAAGGGCTGTTACCGTGGTTAAAGATATCCACATACTCAGCAACGAGGGTGTATTGCGCAGGACGTTGCTTACCGATACCGACTTGGCCATAAGGTGAAGCAATAGCAGCATAAGCTTGGCGTGCTTTACCAAAATTACCTGAGTTGGCGATATCAACGCTCCATTCGCCTTGAGCTATCGCAGTCCAGCCATCAGCAAACTCAGTGCTGGCTTTAATACCGATACGAGACAGTGCATCACGTACATCCCAGGTTTTATCTTGGCCGTCATCTAAGTAACTTAATGTCGGACGAATTGAGCCATAAAGGCTGACTTGGCTATTTTCAAATTGTGAAGGTGCAGCATTTTTTTCTAGTTGGGCGATACGGGCTTCAAGCGAGGCGGTATCTTCTGCAGCGTAAACGTTAGCGCAGCATAAACTAACCGCAATCGCGACCAGTGACTTAAGTGTTTTCATCGGTGTATTTCCCTATATTTCGGCTGCAAAAATTCACCTTCTCTAGCGAGTAGAGTGGCAATGCAGCACGAATGAATGAGTGTTGGTTTGAAATGCTCATCAGCCTTTGTTAGCTGATGAGCAGGGTGAGTCCTTTAGTGAGCTGGTATTATTTCAGCTTCTTGAACCATAAGTTGTGATGTTGCTTAGCCCAGTTCTCGTCACAATAACCAGAAGTCATGTTAGACATGCCGCCTTCGGACATCACTGTCGCCATGAAGATGTGTACCACTGAGAAAGCGCTGATGATGATGGTTGAAACAATGTGCATTGCTAGCATCAAATTAGCGGTATTCTTAGTAACAGCAAAGGTTTCAGGGAACATCATTGTCAGACCCGAAATCACCATCAAGCCACCAAAGAGTGCAAACACCCAGAACCAAAGCTTTTCACCAGCGTTGGCAAAGCCTGCATCTGGATGATGTTTCTTACCGGTATTGAGGTAACCACCAAGTACGGCAAACCACTTAAGGTCATAGCTGGCTGGAATTTGCTTTGGTGCCCACATCAATATCATCAGGATGTAACCTAAGATGAAGGGAAACGCCATTAGCTCATGCAGGCCGCTAGAAAGACCGACCAGCGATGCCCAGCTAGAGGCATTCATGCTTGGCTCAAAGTAGTGTCGACCACCCGCTAAGACTAAACCCGTTAGCATAAGCAGGATGCAGGCAATCGCTCCCAGCCAATGCACACTGATGCTTAAGCCTGACCAGCGTTTGATCATCTTACCCGAGAAGCCTTTATCCAGACGCGAAATGCCGTTCACCATGATGAAGATGATAAACAAGGCGATGACGCCAAACAGGCTAGCAAAAACCAAAAATGCGATACTTTCTGTGGCTGCTAAGTAACCCAGAATAGTTTCGTCAGCATCTTCAGGTATTGATGCTGGCATCAATAACTCAGGTTGCGTCGGCATACCGCGTATTTCCGGGATGTCACCTGGTATAGCTTCTACTTGAATTTCTTGCCATTGCTGAGGCTGCAATGTCGCAACGTCAGCAGCCATGGCTGCTGTTGAGACAAACAGGCTCATGACAATAAAACTAAACAATCTTATTGCTCTGTTCATTCGTAACTCCTTTAGCGATGTTAGGTCGCCTATTGGGTACTTCCCGTCGAATATCTGAGGGGTATAGATTCAGGTATCGACGGACATTACCGTTTCACTCGGTACAAAATGGGTTAACTTATCGTGTATAAAGTCAACTCATCACTGCATTTGTTGGGTGATCAAAAGGTGCAGTTCAGTCGCAAACTCGCGCCAAAAAGCTTGCTGGGCATGGCTCTTTATCCCTTCACAGAAGGGCGTGATCCAAGTGCCAAGGTGCTTAGTGATAAACTCGTCGCCAATGGCTGTGAGTTCCTCGAAGGCGTCGATATTATTGGCTGCTTTCTGCTCACTCGCTAACGCGTGAACACAGTAGAGAAACTCCAGTTCGTTACCGATAAAGTCGGCAGGTTCATTGAATTTATCGTCAATGACCAAGCCAATCTCTTGATAAAACTCGGCAACTCTGACCGTTTCGTCTGTATTCATGACATGGTTGCCGCTGCGATAAACGCCCTCGTAGGGAGCAACCAACAGCTTATATGGCCCGATACACATGCGGTTGAAGTCAAACTCCAATTCCGATGAGTCATCGACAAATTTCTTTGCTTCTGTGAGCAAAGCGCTATCGGGACGATTCGCTTCGAGATATGCGATCATGCCGGTTAACGCCTCTGTCCCAGAGGGCGCGAAGATCATCGATTTATAGGCAAAATATGCTGTTGCCATCGGACCATATTGCATTGTCATTATGCGCGTTCCTTAATAATCACCATGTTTGGTTTCGTGATGCAATCGCCGTAACCGACACCTTCTTTACTGGCAGATGGTTTCTTTAACACTTCATCGATGTTACCGACTTGGATACATTCAACTGGACAGCCAGCAACGCAGGCGGGTGCCATGCCACGGTCTAGTAGTTCGACACACATGTTGCATTTGTCAGCCTTACCATCGTCTTCACGAATGTTGACCGCAGAGTATGGACAGGCGCTGACACATAGGCCACAACCAGTACATTTCTCACGATCTAGCACCACGATACCGTCATCTCTGACATGGTAGGCCTTAGTCGGGCAAACCATTAGGCAGGCAGGGTTTTCACAGTGCATGCAAGAGTGAGATAACCACACATCAATCGCGCCGTCTTCACGTTCTACTTCATAGCGGTCGACTTTGCGGAAACGATGGTTCTCTGGTAGTTCATTATGAATTTGGCAAGCCACGGTGCAGGCACCACAACCGACACAGTTCTCTTGTCTGAAGACAAAGCCCACTTTTTGATTAATAGACATCTTTTACTCCTTAGGCTTTTTCTAACGCGACATTAGTCGAATGGTAGGCTGAACAGCCGCCCATATCGGTTAACTTGTCGGTAGTGAGGTTGTTGGTACAACTAGCTCTGCCCTGAGGGTCCATACGGCGCCAGTTGTTCTTGGGCGCCATTACGGTGCCGCGGCCAACCTGACCTGAAACCTGTGCGGTGAAGAAAGCTTCGCCACGGTGGTTGCTGAGTCGGACTGTGTCGTTATTCTTAATGCCTAACGCTTTAGCGTCTTCGGTATTAATCTTGGCAAAATACGCCGGGAAGTTACGAATATACTTCACGTTATAGAAGGCGCTGTTTGCACGTTGAGGGATCGCAGGAGATAACATGCGGAATGGCAAGTTCTTCTCTTCAGGGATCATCTCATCTTCAGGCAAACCGAAGTCAATCACTGGGTGGTAGCCGGCATCAATCATCATCTGAGAATGGAATTCAATCTTGCCACTGTCAGTCTTATACTTGCCGTCACCAAAATAGGGACGTTGCTCGTAGACTGTGACAAACTTCTCTTTGATGATCTGTTCGTAGGTGATGTTGTTGTGTTTGAACGCAGGTTCTTCAGTGTCTAAGAAGTCACGCAGAATTTGTTCATAATCGACGCGCATCTCTGGATGGTGATCCAGTCCCATATGAGCGGCTAACTCTTTGAAGAAGACCCAGTTATCTTTAGATTCACCTAAAGGCTCAATCACTTTCTCAGAAGTTTGCATGTGGTAACAGTTGTAATCAGTACCCATATCTGGGAACTCGAACTGCGTGGTTGATGGCACAATAATATCGGCAAGTTCTGCAGTATCAGTCATCAAGAAATCATGGACGACTAAGAACAGATCATCACGCATAACACCGCGGCGACAGGCATTGGAATCTGGCGCTACTGAAACGAAGTTACCATTGTAGTTAATCACAGCTTTAATAGGCTTGATGGGTTTGCCATAGCCAGTCGGATTAGTCGGGTGAAGCGCCTTGGCGATTTCCGTCATGTTGACATGGCCTACCGTGTCACCATGGGGATGGATATGATCCGCACGACCCTTAGAGTAGTTCAGGCTGTCATCGGCTTGGGTGTTATCGTAAACAAAACCATTACCAATCTTACCGAATTGACCCGCAACAGCGTGCATCATCGCGATAGCGCGAGACATACGAGCGCCGTTGTAGTTACGCTGCATACCGTAACCTAGACGTAATACCGATAGCTCAGACTCACCGTAGACCTTGGCAAACTTGAACATCTTCTCTCTTGGTACACCGGTAACCTTCTCTATTTCGTCGTAACTCATTTCGTCGAGACGTTTTAGCAGGTCTTGGTAACCCAGAGTATTAGCTTCGATAAACTTAAGATCGGCTAAGTTATTTTCGATCAAGTATTTCATGATACCGGCAGCAAGATGGGTATCGGTACTTGGCTTTGGTTGTAGCCAGATATCAGCTTGTGACGCAATCGGCGTACGCATCGGGTTCACAACTAACAGCTTGGCACCCTTATCGCGTGCCTGGTTGATGAACTTAATACCGTGAACGTTGGTTGCCGTCTCGTTCTGACCCCAAGAGATATAACAGTTGGTGTAGATGTTGTCGTATGGATCTGGACCTTGGTAAGTACCTGTCACAGATTTAAGACCTTCATAGGCGGCAAATACACACACCTTACGGTCGAGCTTACGTGCACCAACGGCATTGAAGAAGCGGCTTGGTCCGCCGTATTTACCGATAACGCCTTCGTGACCAGAGTAGCTGTATGGCAGGATCGAATCCGAACCGTGCTCTTTAATAATTGTCTTCAGGCGAGAGCTGATTTTTTCATAGGCTTCATCCCATGAAATACGACGCCACTTGCCTTCGCCCTTTTCACCCGCACGTTCCATTGGGTGTAAGATACGGTCGGCAGCGTAAGTGTACTGCACATAGGCATGGCCCTTTACACAAGGTGAGGTGCCCATTTTCTTCATCTCTGAAGCACCTTCGACATAGGTAAAACGGCCATTTTGTACGGTACATTTAAGTAAGCAACGGTCAGCACAGTTACGTTGGCAAGTGTGATATTTGATCTCACCTTCGCGCTTGAGTAATTTGTCTGGTGCGCCGCCACGTTGTTCCGTAGCGCTGGCAATGCCGGGCATCAAGCCTGACAGAGAGCCTACAACGGAGCTGGCTCCGACTCCCTGCAGGAAGGTGCGTCTGTTAATCTTCATATGTGTTCCCCATCTTGATAGTGTTTATTCACTACTTATATTTTTTGCGTTGACGACATTAATATTACTGTGAGTAGTTTAACTTCAGGCGTAGTTAGTACTTACTCTTTTTTGAACGGTTTAGTCCTGGTGTTACTCCTTTAACGGTCAAATCAGGCCTCTCATCGGCACTGGTTTTGACTTCTCCTATGAATATGTCACTAGGCTTCACTTGCTAAACGCCACTCTCTTTCTAGCCCACAAATTAATTTAGATTTTACCCAACTGAATGCGGCCGAATGATTGGTATTGCCAAATAGTACATAGTTGCCAATTTCACGATTTTCACGGCGACGTATTCGACATTTCTGTGCCAGATCTTCAGGCAATTTGACATAGTCAATGCCGGGTAACATATTGACGAATTGACGCGTAAATTGGTTACAGCTCAGCGTGATGGCATTGGTTTCACTTAGCAGTCGCATTGCGGAGGCTAGACTGTCGGTATAGCCCTCGACCTCCATGCATAAGTCTTGTTCACGGCATAAATTAACTAACAGCGGGCAAACAAGGTCGTCGTAATTATCAATCTCTAAACAGGAATAACGAGAGAGGTTTTCAAGCGTGAGCGGCTGATTGAAAATGGGGTGCGCACGTTTAGCTAAAATATAGAGGCTGTCAGTTTCTGAAAACATTTCGTAGTTGAGGTTTTTGCCATTAAACCCTTCGTATACGACCACAAAATCCATATCGCCATTGGCAAGTTCTGTAGAGCAGTCGTGGGTTAATACTCTGACATCAAACCTTAAGTTAGGTGCTTCTTTCAAAATGTCGTCGCGAACCACTTTTTGTACTGCATAGACAAACTCATCGTAGGCATGAATAACAAACTGCCCACCTGACTCTGCTGGGGTGAATACTGAATGTTGCATCTCTATTTTTTGGTACTGTTCAACCAGGCTTTTTGCCATTGGGATAAGTTGATGAGTTTTCTCGGTAGCCACAAAGCCAGAGCAGCGTCTTATAAAAAGAGAGTCTTTAAAGATATCTCTCAATATTTTCAAGGTTCTACTCACACCAGAAGCCGTCATGCCCAATTCATTTGCGGCTTGATGGCTTTGTCCATGTTCATATATAGCAATAAACACTTTTAATTGATTATAATTTAGTTGGTCTATTTTGTTCATGGAAATTCACTGGCTGAATTAATTGATTGGTATCATCTATATAATAGTTGTGATGTTCAGTGTTATAAGTCACATTTTTAAAAAGCTTGTTTTTATATTTTTGATATAGCTCTCGTGTTTTACATATTAACATTCGCAAATGTCGAATAGTGATATTTGCTCTGGACATCTCTATAGATGTGGTTTCTATGCCTTATACAGATTAAGTTGTACTTTGGTACTAAATAGTCTTGATGCTGATTATTATTTAAATTGTTATTTATTAATTACTTATGGTGCTG
>NZ_PJBM01000265.1:0-122744 GCF_002836075.1 Shewanella sp. GutDb-MelDb
ACCTCCATGTAGGCTCTGCTGAAAAATCCCTTTTTCAGAAGCTTGCACGTTCCACAGCAGATGTTCTGCCAGCGAGTTCAAAGTAGCGTCTAGCTCATTTCTGGACAGAACCGAGTTAATGCAAAAGGTCTAAAAGTGAGCTGTGAGATTAGGAAATGTACGGTAATAAATTAAAGTTTACACTGACCCCACATATTCACCAGAACCTTCCATACCAAGTGTGAAAGGCGGTGTTGGTAAACCTGGAAAGGCCCCTTTTCGAATATAAGTGTCCGCGAGGTTAACACCGCTATACGCTACCTTTATAAGAACTTGAGTGGGTGTAATTGATGGCTTTTCAACGTCATTGACAACTAATTTATCGATATCACCAAACGACTGAACCTGTACTGCTTTCATTTTGAAATTCCTCTCTAAACTATTCATTATTGCTAAAATTAAAAACCATATGGATTGTCGATAACGTAAACCCAGCCACCGTCCACGTAATGCATAACCTCTAAAGCAGTGCCATGCATAGCATTTGGTACTTCCCATTCTGAGAGGATCATGGCTACGTCACCATTTACATGAATAGAAACACTTTTTGTGACCATCTTTACATCACCCTGCATAAAGCCCTGTAATACCTGTTTAATCGCTTCATGCCCCTTAGCTTGGTTGCCTTCTTCATCTAAAATAAATACTGCATCTTCATGAAAAAGCGTACTTAATCCTTCTATATCTTTCTGTGCAAAGTATTGCCCAAATAATACATGTAACTCAGCAGGCGTTTGTGGTTTCGAGTAATGAGTTCCTGCCTGCAGACAGAATGAAAACAGAGTGGTTAAAAGTAAAATGTAACGCATAACTTAGTCCTGTTAATTGTTGGCTCAGATACAACCAATATCTTTGCCTTGTCGTTGTAAGTTATAATAATGAACTTGGTTACTATTTGAAAGTAGCTTCCAAAAAGTAACCAGTTACCCCTATGTAACTAGTAAGCTGTGATATCGATCGATATTAAACTGTAGATTAAAGAAGAACGAATGAGGGAAGAGTGATGCCAATAGAAGTGAATCATCAAGTAAAGCCAGCCAACTATTGTAGTGTGGACAAATACTTAACATTGATATCAACTAAATGGACTGCACATATCGTATGGTTGCTAGGCCAACAGGAAGAGATGCGATTTGGTCAAATACGTAAGCAGTTGGCATTAGTCTCAAGTAAGGTACTCACTGAGCGTTTAAAGTTGTTACGTGAGCATGGATTTGTTTGGCGAAAACAAGAAGACACTATCCCGGTCACGGTGAATTACGGTTTAACCCCTAAAGGTATAGAGCTTGCTAATGTGGTCGATATTATTGTACAAAAAGCCGAACTATGGGATGCGATGTAGTTCATGTACCCACGACTCAGAATGGTCGGATAAGCGGCACTGGTTACCAAGTTCCGCTCTCCTAAGAACCTACGTGCAACTTTCACTGCATACGACTCAAGCCTCCACCAAGGCGTACTATGTTACCCGGTAACCACAGGGGTTACCTTTGCAATACTCACTTGAAGCTTTGATACTTTCTGCTCTATGACTTTCCAATCTTTGGATTATCGTTGAGCAAAGCAAGGAGAGTCACTAACTTCAATCGAAGTCAACATTTGCGTTTCTCCATTAACAAAGTTCTTCTAATTGTATTGCAACGGGAGACCAGCTGGAAGTGGGATCACTTTCGTGGCAAACACAAGGTCTGTATCTGCATAATTACAATGCAGCATTGGCTTTCTCCAGTCTCCTTTACCGGCACCACTATCGGCTATCTTCACAGATAACTTTCCCAATGGGAGCGATTCAGGCTTACCGTGTTCCGTATGAAGCGTAATGTCAGTTTAGATGCCCACTCTAGTGCGAAGAGCTATATGACCACGAAAGAGCATTTCTCAATATCTTTCCAGCTCTCGTTGCCTTTTGGCCACAGCGTATAAACCACTTCCGCTGCTTCTCATATAACGCACCTTACGTGAATTCACATATGTTCATCATACTCACTCCCTAGCACTTACCCGACTTGTGGTTATCAGGAAGAACATCCTCTCACGATTCTGTTCCCATCCGGCTATAAACCGAATTTCGTTACATTGTCAGACTCGCTGCTTTATTCAGAGTCTTAGGGTCATCTGGTGATAAAGATGGTTCACTCTTATCGTGGTGAACAACGCTTCATACGACTTCACGTCGCACGGCAGGAATGAGTTACTTTCAAGCTGAAATGGTTCCAATGACCTGCGGTCGGCGTATGACAGACGCTACTGAGACTCACCGTGAACACATCTGACCTCCAAGGACGGAGGGAATGCCAAATTATGTAGGGAACAGAATTGGCCTGTTTTCGAAGGCCTCAGCCGTATCTACATTGGGTTATGGAAGCGCAATACTTCGCCATTTGAGTTTTCAATTTAAAGACACAAGCCTTAAATTAAACGATATTATCAAACAGAATAAACTGTGATCACAGAATCAAATCTCCCCCGTTGGAAATTTTGCTTTTTAAATTTCGCCGGGGCGCTGAGGGATTGCCAAGGGCGCAAGCGCTTTGACCCTTGGCTCTGGTGTGGGCGAAGCACCACGACCTTTGCTGTTATTAAACCGTTCCGCCGCAGCTTAAAAAAACAAAAGACAATAACCAGTAATAGGGAATTATTGTTCAACCCTGTATTATCAAATCTTTAGCTGATGCTCTAAAGATACAAGCGGGTAGTTTTAATGTGGTTAAATGAAAAACAGCTAATCGATTCAAGGATAGTTGCATATCGAGAGTCTTTATTGAGCTCTTGTCCCAATCATATCGTGATTGATAACTTATTTGATAAAGACAGACTCGATGACGTAATAAAGGTGTTGCAGCAACCGCATGACTGGCAAACTCAAAAACATACTTATTCTGCTTTATATGTCGATAACCTCCAATGGGAAAATACGACCACAGAGCAACGCTTTGTACAGCGAGATGTTTGGCAACGTGCAGCGGCGAGTTCCAACAACGACTCTACCAATATAGCTCAGGCTTTTTTGTCATTTTTGCGCGGGGATGAGTTTATGTCGCTGTTATCACGTATTTTTAATGTGACGATAACCGATATGAATGTGGCTGCCCCTCTAATCAATACCAATTATTTTCGCTTAGGCGCTGCCGACTTTGTTGAACTGCACGCGGATGACTCTCCCGGAAGAGAGATCTGTATGTTGGTGTATTTAAATAAAGAGTGGCACAACAATGCAGGAGGTGAACTTACTTTTATAGGTAAGAATAATCAGCCTATTAGTATTGCGCCTTTATATAACCGCTGTATTTTGTTTGACCCCTCTTCAAAGGGCTCTGAACACTGGGTGGAAAAGCTGAATGCTGAATATACCGATGAATATCGCTATAATGTGACCAGTTGGTATTGGTCTGAATAATGTACTCTTCTATAAAATGCTCAGACTTTAAATAACACACTGTGCCAACAGATAACCATCATCCACATCGAGGTTACCTAAGTCCGTTAAGACTCCTTGTAAAGCAACGTCCGTATGCTCACTCGGCGTGGGCATCGCTTTCAAGAGATAAGCCGTTCGCTGACATCTGACCCATAAGGCTTATGATATTTCAGATATCACTCAAGCATTCCCCATGTCCGTGTCGGTCAGATAGGAAATGTCACTATAATGTCAGAAATATCACTGAACGGTCATCACCACCGCAAATAAATGAAACTTTAACGTCCGCGCTTGCTACCCGCTAATGCGCGCTTTTTGGCGCGCTGCCTTTGTGCCGATTTACTGTTTTTGCGTGTTACAGGTTCAACCTTGGTAAGATCAGGCTCAAAGCCCGCTAACCACTGCTGCGGCAGACGTTTATCCAATAACGATTCAAGCTCCTCAAGTAACAGCGCATCATCTTCACTGTACAGCGTTATTGCTTTGCCCTTATTACCTGCGCGGCCTGTACGACCAATACGGTGAATATAGTCTTCTGCAATAAAGGGCAGTTCATAATTAATCACATAATCAAGCGCTATAATATCCAGCCCACGAGCGGCAACATCAGTGGCCACCAGCGCCTTGATTTTTCCCATCTTAAAATCGTTGAGCACTTGCTCTCTAGCACCTTGGCTCAAATCGCCATGCAGTGCTTTGGCTTCAACGCCTGCTACAATCAGCTTTTGGCTAATCGTATCGACGGTCTGCTTCTTACGACTAAATATCAACACCTGTTGCCATTGACCTTTGTTAATCAGGTGGCTTATCAGCTCAGGTTTTCTATCGCTATCTACCGCATAAACAATCTGTTCAACATTATCCGCGGTGCTGTTGGCTTGATTGGCTTCAACCCTGATCGGTTGCTGCAACAATCTTTTACTCAGCTCAAAAATAACTTTCGAAAACGTTGCTGAAAAAAGCAGTGTCTGCCGCTGTGGTGGCAACTGTTTTAATATGGCATTAATTTCATCCATAAACCCCATATCCAGCATTCTATCGGCTTCGTCAAACACCAATGTTTCTATTGCAGATAGCGACAAAGAACCTCGACGCAGGTGATCAAGTAAACGCCCAGGCGTTGCCACCACAATATCGATGCCATCGGCTAACTTTTGAGCCTGAGCATCAATGCTGACACCACCATAAATCACCGTACTCTTGACTGCGGTGTTGGCACCATATTCAGCAATACTCTTATTAACCTGTAACGCAAGTTCTCTTGTTGGCACCAGCACTAATACCCGTAGTACCTTTTGCTGGCAAGTTTCAGTTTTCTCGATTAACTTTTGCAGCAAGGGTAAGGTAAATGCAGCCGTTTTTCCGGTGCCAGTCTGAGCACTGGCCATCAGATCCTGACCCGCTAAAATGACTGGAATCGCAGCCAATTGGATTGGCGTTGGTTCGATATAGCCTTTTTGCGTGAGTACGCTAAGTAAAGTATCGCTTAATAATAGGGATGAAAAAGACACCAGCATATTCCTTAAAGTCGTTCTATTCAGCACCAGATGGCTTGCGCGCATATTAGCAGAAAATAGCCGTTTTGTTTTACCAACTCTCTTGACTACCAATCCCACCCAACTCAAACAACTTATTGGAACATTTTTGCACTCTCCCCCTATAACCATCATTGGTCAATGAGGGATCAAATAACCTGATGAATAGTAAAATAATTGCGCTATTACTTACTGCACTATCGATTTATTTGACCCGATTGATGACTATTTTTATGCGGGGGAATATCTTTCTAGATCCAGCAGTCATTTATAGGCAAGCTAAGACAGTGGTGAGAGTGAGGTAACGATGAGCAAAATGCTAATGCTGTTGGCTTTAGATACACCATTGCCCAGCGTTATGGCTTATATATGGGAATGGATACTGCCAAGGGTCCAGAAGACGTTGCGTGGTACGTTAACCTAGGCTCTGGTTTTTAACAGACTCGAAAACGTGACCAAGATCACAAGCTAGAGCGAAGTATGATAAAGCAAATGCTAAAGTGACGATGAGGTCACAATTTGAACGGCTAAAAAAACGACAATAGCTGCCGGTTTAATGTTGTCGTTATTGTTGGTCATTTAGTGTTCGAGTTATCACATCAAGCTTTACTTTGGGTTCAGGCATTAGGCTTTGTGTCGATGACCATTGGTTGGTGGGCAAATGCCCAGTTATGCGACCGAAAATTATTATCAGGTAATCTTTTAGCATCCGGCTTAACCGCTATTCACTTAGGCCTGCTTGGCAGTACCTTAGGGATGATGAATCAGCTACTTAATATTGGCCGCTTTGCGACTTGCCGTAGCGAAAAAGCACGCTGCGGTTGGCGTATCACACTATTGCCCTTAGTGTTTTCAGCGTTAGCAGTGACACAAGGTCTTATTTGGGCTGAACATTGGTCTGAATGGGCGGCGGTTGCTGCTGCAGTCTTAATGAGCTACGCGCTTTTTTATTGCAGTTCAACCCGACTACGTTATGCCTTGCTGATCAGTAATCTGTTAAACCTCACATTATCGGTGCACCTGCATTCTTGGTCAGGTATCGCTTATCAGCTCGTCACCATCGCCATTATTTTAAAAGGGTTACCTGCCATTAAGCAGCAATCTTACGTGTTAGAACGCACCACTTAAATAACATGTTATGCACTTTATAATGAAGTTACGCCTAAATGGGAGTAATTCCTTTCTCTAACGTTGAGTTGAGTTAACTTATAATATATAAAAGCACTTTAGAAATAATCTAAAACACTATTCAAGTGCAAAATGGAAGATTTAGAAGGGAGTCACTATGGATGAAAGACGACAGTTTTCACGGGTTTCATTTGCCAATCAAGCCCAGGTGAAATGCAAAGATAAAGTATGGCAAACAACGCTATTTAATATCAGTCTCAATGGTGCCCTCATTGAATTACCACCGCAGTTTGCACCAAGCAGCCAACAACTCCAGCTGAGTTTTTTTATTGCTGATTCCGACATTCAGGTGCATATGGATACCCAGCTTGTGCATCAAAAAGACAATCTATTAGGCTTGGCTTGCAGCCATATTGATGTTGAAAGTATTAGCCCACCTGAGAAGATTGATAGAGCTCAATGTCGGTGACCCTAGCTTACTCGACCGAGAACTTGCCCTATTTATTGATACACACAACCAAGGGAAATAACCACTTTTCAGTGGTGGTACTTCCCATGGATGCATTTCTCATAAATGCATCACTAATTGATAAGTTCAATGAGCTCATGAATAGTTTTAACAGAGTGAATTGTTGCCCCTAGCCCTTCCATCGATTTATGGTAGTTCCTAAAGGGGATATAGATTTCGGTAAAGCCATGCTGCACCGCTTCTTTCACTCTAGGCACACCACTGTCTATCGGCCTAACGTCACCATTAAGACTCAGCTCGCCCATGATGCAAGTCGTTCTCGGCACAATAAAATCGTTTAAACTACTCAGTAAAGCCGCAACCAACGCAAGATCGATGCAGGTTTCAGACTCATCAATTTTTAAGCCACCGACTAAGTTAAAGTAAGTGTCGTGGAAAATCTTGGTTTTGGTATGCTTACGTAAAATCCCAGTTAACATCTTAATCCGATTCATATTGAGCCCGACGCAGACTCGCTGCGGAAACTCACCCTCGGTTTCAGTGGTTAGACACTGGATTTCAAGCAACAAATTGCGATTGCCCTTTCGAATACAGGTAATAGCGGCACCTGCGGAATCGGTACTCGAACCAGAAAGGAATATTTCACTCGGGTTATCGACACTCAACATGCCGCGCTCAGTCATGCGAAAAATACCCACGGTATCGACATCACCAAAACGGTTTTTGTTAGCTCTAAGCGTACGAATTTGACCATCGTTACACTCAATATGCGTTAAACAGTCAACAATGTGGATCAGGGTTTGTGGCCCTGCCGTTTCATTATTCTTGTTCACGTGAGCGACCAAAAACATGGTGACATTGTTTTGTTTACAATACTGCGTCAGTGCCTGTGCGCTGCCCTTCACTTGTGAAGGGGAACCAGGGCTACCGTTAGCCATTTCAGTGACTACGGCTTGAATAGAGTCAATCACCGCAAACTTCACCTGCTTCGCTTCTAACTCAGCAATAATCGCTTCAACACTGGTTTCAGCCATAAGGTAAAGGTTGTCTTCATTACAATTGAGCTTTAAACGGTTCACGCGATTCTTAAACTGCGACAATGATTCTTCTGCGGTACAATAAAGCGACGGCATTGATTGCGACATACGCGAGACTAAATCAGAGAGCAAGGTCGTTTTACCCGCACCCGGATCGCCAGAGATAATGTTGACTGAACCTGTTGTTAGGCCACCGCACAACACCCGGTCTAGCTCTCCAATGCCAGTCAATCTCTTTTCCGCATCGACCTCTTCTATCTCGTTCAGCTTTTTAGAACCGCCGCCCACAGAGCCTGCGTAACCTAAACGGGTTGCAGTGGTGGGTTTTGCGGTAGAGATCTTTATTTCACTAATGGTATTCCACTCTTGGCAAGCGCTACATTGGCCCTGCCAGCGAGGAAAGTCTTGACCACATTCATTACATACGTAAGCTGTTTTATTCTTTGCCATGATTCTTTCTAGGTAGTATAAAGTCGATAAAGTATCGGCGTTTTCAGCCGATAGCTAAGGGTACAAGGAAGATAGTACTGTAAATTGGGTTTATTCCACAAAAACTTGCCAATGAGCCTATCAGCCATTGGTCCAATAAGCATCCAAAAAGAAGTAATAGATGAGTTTAGATCTGCATAATGCGCTAATAGAACAACTGACGCCTTTGCTAATGGAACCCAATTTCCATGCCCTGTTTGAGCAACTAACAGCAGAAGAGTCAAATTCGACTCGATTTCTCCTCAAGATGGAGCTTAATAGGCTTGCATCCAGCTGTGCTCGAGTCATCGACTTACGCAACAAAACAGATCTTGAATGCGAAACTTTCGAGTTTGGTACGCAAACCCATTTTATTGATCAAGCTACAAAAGCCAATTTTTTAGAGGCATTAGCCCTTTATCGAGAGCAATATACCCTAGGGGTTTATGAGCAAGTGATTGCCGCCCATAAAGCCCGTGTACTAAAAGCACGCACCAATGCAGATATTGAGGTAAGCCCTGTCGATGCCCCTTATACCGCGCAAGGCATTGTATTGGGCAGCTACTTTGCACGTTGCGAAGAGCGCATGAATTACAGCATGAAAATTGAAGTATCCCAAACGATGCAGCAATATCTGGGGATCACCGTTGATCTATCGGTCGGCGGCGCAAGAATTCGTCTGCCAGCCAAGCAGCCACTCAATGTAAAACAGCCTATAAAAATCAAACTACTCGAGCTTAGCGATGATTATTACCACCAAGATCTACAACAAGGTGTTGAATATGAGATTGTCGATATTGAAGGTAATCAAGAATATAGCTGGCTAAGGCTCAAACGAATATCAGGCAGTGACGCCTTGGCTGACATGCTCAGAAAGCTCATCAGAGGCCATAAGTATCGCTATAAAGTCGATGTTAATGATGTGCTGGTCACGACTAGAGGCTTAGGTTTTGAACGGCACTACTTACCGCACATACCTCATCTTGCGCTATTTATCGAAGATAAAAAGCTTGAGTCATCCGCTGATGATGCCCCTCTATATCAACCAACACATATGTTGTTGGGGCGAGATAATCAGGCAATTTCACAGTACTTTAAAGATGAATCTGGCATTAGCCAAATAAACGCGCTGTTAACGCCATCAAGACTGCACGCTATCATCTGCGCCGATGAAACCAGTCCGCATAGCCAGCTATTTTGTTTTACCTTTCAAGCACAAGGGGGCAAATACTTTTATTCAGCCACTCTCGCAGAGTTGCAAGATAAACAGCTACAAGCACTCTTTTTCAGCTTTGGCGCGACAAAACCCAGTTGGCGGATATTTCATGTTGCGCGCCAAACAATCGATCACAGCCAAGCTTACAGAGCTAGCCTATTGCCGGGCGATGACGCCAGTTATAATGCATTGACCGAAGCTCAACTGGCCGCATTTACGCATGTTATTCAGTTGATTGATGTCACCAACCATGCTGCTAATGGGCAGTATCAAATCTGGAAATCCCTTAACAACTGCAACGTTAATGAGCTCAAAGTGTTTGGTCAGCAAAAATTAACATTACCGGGTTTGAAACAAGTCTCTATGGAGTTTAGCGAACGCCGTAATGAAGCGCGTTTTGCCTTTAGGACACCAGTGGTATTGAGTCAAGGAAATATCAGTACTAGCGCCTACACCCAAGATATCTCCAGTAAAGGGCTGCAGATCACCACTGATACTGCCGTTGAGTTTAATCAGGCTCTGCCTATCGGGCTCAGCTTTCCGAAACTGCAAACCATTGCAGGTAAAGTCGTACTGCAGCAATTACCCTATCGACTGATCCGCACTCGAAAAAATGGCGTCACCTTGCACCTTGCGGCGCAAGTCGGCCATACACCACACGTTGGCGTTGAGTTTCTTAACCGTTTAATTGAACACAATAAAAGCAAGTTTCAGAAACTCACAGAAAACAACCATGATGTAAAAGAGCTTGCCGATGGTATGAAAAATCTGCTGATGCGCAAGTTGGTGTCAGTGCCTTTCTATCTAGAAAAAACCGTAAAATCGGCCTATATTTCTACGGTTGGGATTGGTGTTGAACAAAACCCTATCGCCAATATATTTGCTACCAACAGTAAAAAACCGTTGGAATATGACTTAGCACCGCTGTTCCAAGACGGAAAGCTTAAGCGCGATATCATAGTGCCGATCCGTACAATGAAGCCGCAGAATGGGCTAGCGTTTTATGAAGTTTATGTGCAAATTTCTCGGCTGTCGCAAGGCAAGGTAGACGTTCTGTGTATTACGGATTCAGATTTTAAAGATACCGCTCAGTTATTACACTTTATCCAGCAGAGTCGACAGTTAGGTGAGTTTATGGCATTGCGGGTTTATCGCGGCGCTACCGGAAAACCGGACTTAGATTATATCCGTCGTGAACGGGAATACATAAAGATGCACGCACTGCACAAGGGCAAAAAACTAGAAGAACAACTCTGGCGCGTTATTGGTGTGGGTGAGCTACTCGATATCAGTCGCGAGGTAATACTGCGTTTCCCTGAATTAATCACTAGTGCAGTCAAAAACTTATCGTAATCTTCTACCTTAGTAAGTTAATTTACATCATAAAAAGCCCAAGCATAGCTTGGGCTTTTTGTTTCAGTCACCGTGCCAGTTGAAACGATGTCTCCCCGTCAACTGACATCGACTACCGATTAACTGATATAACTTTGTCCGGCGTAGACTACAAAGTGTCTAAGCGCGAGTACCCCTAAAATAGTACTACAAGAAACGGTAATCAAAAATCCCTTGGTATGGCGCCAAGACTTAGGTGCAAATATGCTCGACAGTACCGGCACCAGCAAACCAAGTCCTACCACTCCAATCCAAAATACACTCGCCCATACTCCTTGAGTAATCGCACCTAAAGCACCTTGAGCTGCAGGACCTGAAAAGTTTAATCCAACAAATAGCAACACTAAACAGAGGGCTTCGTTAAAAGCGACTGGATATTCAATACGATGAACTTGGTCAATACAGTCAGACTTCTCTTTACTAAAGAACAGAGTTGCCACTAACACGTTACCTGCTGAACCTGCTGACAATGCCGAGGTTAAAAATAGCGCTGGCAATATTGCAGTGTTCAAAATCGGATAGCTAATGAGTGCCGATAATAAGAAGCCAGTGTACGCACCTACTCCAATTGCCAAAACAAAAATCAGTTTATGGATACTATTTTCAAGCTGACGACAGACTTTTAGGATCCCAGCCAGCCATGGTGCATATTTCAGAACCTGCTTCTCAAACACTAACGCGGCAAACACAAACACCAGTGGAATATAGACCAATAACGCCAGTACCCCCCAAGCCATCACCGAGGTTAAGTTGTAGTTAAGCAGGATATGATAAAACTCGAACGGCTTAGTCAAATCCAAAACTAACAGCGCCATACCTAAACTGATAGATACCGGTGCCACTATTGCGGCCGCTTTTATCACCGGCAAACCTTCTGTCGGCAAGCCTCGGCTTTTCTTGTACCATTTTAGCCCGATAGCGACCAACATTGAGCCTGCAGAGAGCCCGGCCATGAATAGGTATACTGCGATGATCCAGTTCCAAACGACGGGATCATATTGCTCCATTGAGCCCCATATATTGTTCATGCTTTGATCCCTCCTCTACGACTTGGAATTCGATAAACTCTTGGCTCTGTACCAAGATTTACCTTCTGTTGGTAACTAGGCTTAGTGTCTAACACCTTGCGCACTTCAGAGGTCAAGTCATTAGCATCACCAAAGGTGAGCGCTTGAGTTGGACACACTGTGACGCAAGCAGGTTGTTCACCCCGGGCTAAACGACTTTCTTTACAGAAATCGCATTTATCTGGCACCCGGGTTTCAGGGTTGATAAAGCGCACTTTATAAGGACACGCTGCGACACAATATAGGCAACCTACACACTTGTTTTCATTAATAGACACTATGCCATCGTCGTTGACATAGGCTGCGCCCGTAGGGCAAACCTTAACGCAAGGGGCATTTTCGCATTGCTCACACGAAACACGGTTGTACTTAAAATGTAAATGGGGGAAGTTGCCATATGGCCCTTCAATTCGAACCTGCAGCCGGGTCACCGACTCAGGAACATTATTTTCACTGCGGCAAGCCACGTTGCAAGCTTGGCAGCCAATGCACTTATTTTCATCGTGCACAAGAACATAACGCTTAGTCATAATGATCTCCGATTAAATCTTGGCAATTTTGACGCCGGTAGTATGCAGGTTCATACCTGTCACCGGAGACGTAACGTGGGGAAGTAAGTTACCGCAATGCACACCTTTACCGGTCGCTCGCGCAAGCTCTTTGTTCTTTGAACCGCAACCCATATAGGCAAAGACAGTGTCAGGACGAATACCAGGGGTGACTAAGGCATGACCCTCTTCGCTGCCGGTATCGTTGTAGATTCTGATTTTGTCACCACTGGAAATATTGAGTAGTCCAGCCGTAATAGGATGGATCCACACCGCATTATCAGACATCAAACTCGCCAACATCGGCACGTTTTGAGTCGCCGCGTTGGTATGTACCGCAACCTTGCCCTGAATGAAGAACAACTCGTCCGCCTTTTTCATGGTCACTTCACGGTATTTGATCACCCCGCGACCCGGCGCCATCTTTTCGACTTTGTTAGAGCTGAGCTCAATCTTTCCTGAAGGTGTTTTAAAAGAGAGGTGACTTGCGTACGTGTCATCAGCATCAGTTGCGATAGCATTTGGATACGTATTGGCAAACTGCTTCACCATTTCTGGTTCACGCAACAACAGTGGTTCGCCATAACTTACCCAGCCATCACTCTTGATTTTATTGAGTAGCGGCACATTCTTGTCGACTTGAAACAGTTGCAGCGTTTCCATGTTCTCCCAAGGGAAGAATTGACCTTGACCCAACGAGTTAGCAAGCTCCTTCCATATAAGCCAGCTAGGCTTAGTGTTGCCTATCGTTTCAACGACTTTTTGGCGCACGTAGTAAGCTGGGTTTTTACCCGACTTATCAACTATCTCTTCGTCGCGCTCTAGGTAAGTTGATTCTGGTAGGAAAATATCAGCATAAGCTGCACTTTCACTAATATAAATGTCACAAGCGACGACAAAGTCGAGCTTCTGCATCGTTTTAACGACCCTAGCTCTGTCTGTCATGGTCTGCATTGGATTGGTACGACTCATTACCCAAGCGTGCAGTTGATAAGGCTGAGCTTCTAACGTGGCATCGAGAATGGTTTGATACACCCCACCAGATGACCAAATAAGCGCGTATTGTTCATCGACCATGTCGATTCTTTTGGCCTTAGGTTTAGGCATACCTTCGACACCTGGCTTTGCCAGTGTGGGGGCGACTTTATCTCCAGCAAACTTATTATACTTAGAGGCTTTCTTACCAAAGTACAAACCACCTTTGCGCTCGATATTACCCACCAACACATTGGCAGCATATAGCGCCCGGCGCATCTCAAACTCTTCGGTAGTAAATGATGAACGGTGGCCAAAATCGACGAGTGCGTGCGGCGCTGCAGCAGCGTACTCATGAGTGATACGGCGAATATCTTCAGCGGGAACATCACTGATTGATTCGGCCCACTCTGGGGTATAGGCTTTGACTTCTTTAGCAAATTCAGCAAAACCTGACACAAACTCAGCGACAAACGCTTTGTCGTATAAGTCGTCTTCGATCAGAGTGTGACAAATGGCTAATGCTACCGCAACGTCGGTACCTGGTTTAATCGGATACCATTCGTCAGCCTTATCAGCCACAATCGAAAAGCGCGGTTCAAACACCACAAGCTTGGCGCCTTTTTCCATTTGCGCATTCATCATGCCTCTCGTTTCAGACATGTTTATGCCTTCATAGAGGTTATGACCAAAGTTGATGATGTACTTTGAATTGCCTAAGTCACGCTTTACTTTACCGCCAAATATCGCTTTGGCTGCAACCACATAACCCGCAGGGCAAGTCGATGCGTGAGTAAAAGTATTGGGACTACCAAATGCCTTAGCAAGGTGAAATAGATGACCTGAGAGTGAACCCGATTTAGAGGAGAACGCAACCGATTCGGCGCCGTGTTTAGCTTTAATTTTATTGAGGTTTTCAGCAATTGTAGCGTAGGCTTCTTCCCACTCAATCTCGGCCCATTTGCCCTCGCCTCTTTCGCCAACGCGTTTTAATGGCTTAACAATGCGTTGCTTATCATATAACTGGCTATGCCCTGCTCCGCCACGAGCACATACAGCGCCGCCGTAAGATTTAGCATTTTTATTACCCAGAATTGAGACGTTATTGCCATTAACGACCCGAGCCGAAATCGGGCAGCGAGTTGAGCACATTTCACAAATACTGGCGACAGACTCTGCACTGCCCTTCAATGTGGAATGCCCTAGAGCAGCTAAAGAACCAGGCAGTGTTGCGAGTGCGCAACCAGCGGTACCCGCTCCAGCCCCTTTGATAAAGGTTCGCCGATCTAATTTCATGATTATTCTCCCAGTAGACAATGGTACTAAGTGCGTTGAAGGGGGAGGTTCTAGCCACGTTAATCAACCTTAAATTAGCTTGATTAAATAGCTATCCGCCCTAAACTTTTCACTATTGTCTGCTAGGTGTTAAACGTTGAATATTGTGGTAAACCACATATCAACACTAACGATGTAAGCTTTGTGAAGCGGTTCACAGTTCGAAAAACAACCGCCACAAAGGAGGTTCACTTGTCTATTGTGGTAAACCACATATCGTTATATTTCAGTTATCAAATACAGTTAGACATATAAAATCAACTTTCAACCTTTCGCTCACAACCCCTCTTTTTTAAGCTAATTTTGGCAATACAGCCGGCCTGCTTGTCGTCCCGAGTTTTTAACGAGAATGCGCCATCGTGCTCACTGACCACCTCATTACAAATAGCCAGCCCCAGGCCTAATCCATCCTCTTTGGTGGTAAAAAAAGTAGCCATTACAGAATCAGAGTTCTGCGATAAGCCGGTACCATTATCAATAACTAAGACATCGACTTGATATTCTTTAAATATCAGTTCAATAGTCACCTCACCTCTGCCTGATGCTTGGGTTTCGGCAATGGCGTCGATACTGTTTTTAGTTAAGTTAATTAATACCTGTAGCAAGCCTACACGATCGGCGGTAATGAAGAATGGCTCACCTTTAATACGCTTATTAATTTGAATATCTCTGCGTTGTAATTCCAGCTTCAACAGTGAAATACACTCATCCACAAGACTCAGAATATTGACGTCAGCCATGACTGACTCTCGGCGCTTAAGTAAACTACGGATCCGGTGCACCACCTCTCCAGCTCGAGTGGACTGTCGATGAATTTTTTCCAACAGTTCGATACTCGCGGCGACATCGCCAGTTTGATTTCCCTGAAGACGCATAATACCGCCTTCGCTATAACTGGTAATGGCAGCAATCGGCTGATTAATCTCATGCGCTAAACCGGCACCAATCTCACCAATAATAGAGGCGCTTTGTAATCTTTCAAGCGTTATAGCTTGTTGCTTTAGCTGCCTTTCTGTCTCAATTAACGACTCACTCTTTTGGTGGAACCGATATTCAATCCATAAATGATAGATGGTTGCCACCACAAAAATAAAAATGGCGAAGATGCCCCAATGCCGATTATCTTTAAGCCAGTTCTGCACACTCTCCCAACGGCTACTATCAGTGCCTTTAATATGTAAATCACTGAAAAGTTGGATCACTGCGAGCTGACTAATGGGTGATGTCCAGCCCATCAACTGGGCCTTTATCGCTGCAGGGTGTTCAGTTGGCAGCTCCATTAAAGCTTGGGTGATCTGCTTACTCAAACGAATACCGACACTTTCATTCGCAGCAAAGGACCAATTGGGATAAAGATGAGTGCTGCATTGGCAATCAAACCCATCTGGTCGACTCGGATTAAGAATACGGAAGTCAGCAGCGTTAATGAGGCCGCGAGAGACCATATCTTCAAAGGTACATAGCGGTGTAATAGCGGCGTCAACGTTGCCATCTCGGACTTGATATAATAAAGGGTCCAACGGAAACCCTAAAAACTTAACCTCTTTAAAATAGTCTTCAGCGTCCATACCCAACTTGTGCATTAAGCCGACGGTGGCCTGATACCCGCCCAATGCATGAGGATCACTCGCAGCGATGACTTTGTCTTTCAAGTCATATAAAGTGCGATAATTACTTTCAGCTTTAACGATAATGGCTGAACCAATGGCCGATGTAGCCCCCTTGTGACGCCGAGAACGCATGGTTGCCAGCCAAGATAATGGGTATTGGTTGGAAAGATAAAGATATTGACCAGGATTAGTAATAATAAACTGGATCTGCCCTAACTCCATTGCGAGGTTAAGCGCTTCAAAATTACCGGGATAAACATGAAACTGCGTTCCGGGGACCTGCTCATCTAAATACTGCATCATTGGCGTCCAGCGCTCGAGAGCTTGCTGGTTTCCCCAATTAGATAATACGCCAACATATAGCGCTTGAGGCTGTGCCCAAGCATTCGAAGTGCTACACAAAAGCAATAAACAAAATAAAACCCGATACACACAGTTCGCCTCACATGAATTATCAAGCTTAAGCTTACGATAGCCCGATGTAAGCTCAACGTGATGAGAATCATGCTTTGTAAAAAAGATGTTCGCATTAAGTGGTGAACTGAGATACTTATCTTACTAACGCCGTAAACGTGAAAAAGGATCGCTAATGCCACTGTTAATCAATGGGCCTGTCTACCTTGTGGATGATGATGACGCTATCGTTGACGCCATCACTTTCCTAATGGATGGCTATGGCTACAAAATGATGAGTTTCAACACTGGAAATGACTTTCTAGCCACAGTTGATCTCAGTCAACCGGGTTGTGTCATTTTAGATGCGCGTATGCCGGGTCTCAGCGGCCCACAGGTACAGCAACTGCTGAGCGAAGCTAAGAGCCCATTATCGGTGATTTTTTTAACGGGGCACGGTGATGTGCCAATGGCAGTAGATGCGTTCAAGAATGGAGCTTTCGATTTTTTCCAGAAACCCGTGCAAGGCCAACGACTATCGCAATCGATTGCCAAAGGGCTACAACATAGTGTGCATCTGCATTGGCAGCTCAGTAATCAGCAGATGATTAATCACTTATCTGAACGTGAAACCCAGATTTTTGAATTGATTATTGCAGGAAACACCAACAAACAGATGTCAAACTCGCTGTGTGTTGCGCTTAGAACCATTGAAGTGCATAGATCAAAGCTGATGAACAAACTCGGGGCAGCCAACTTAGCAGAATTACTTAAGCTGGCGCCATTGATGAGCTCAGAAGACTAGCGGCTGTTGATCAGCTAAACAAAAATATTAACCGTTTAAGTGGCTGTACCAATCTCGCACTCTGGGAAAGTGATCTTGCACCGCGTCTTTATGGGTCAACATTCCCGCATGATCGTAATCATGCTTAAAACCATGTTTACGGCATAAAAGCGTATAATCGACCTGTTGCATTTGGCATTCGTTGATCATGCGTTTCACGTCGCTTGGGTTGCCCAAAACGGTATCCCCTTGGCCTGCAATAAACCAAGACTTTGGCCACTTAGCATTTTTTGCCGCTTGGCTATAATCAAAGCCATCGTCATGATCAATCCAATGTCCCCGAACCCAATCTATACTTTGCAATAAAGAAGCTCTAGATTCATTATCCATGCCCATTTTTAACTTATCAGCGGGCAGGTAACCACGATGCCAAGCAATAAAGGGCGCGAGTTTGTTCCATACCAAGTCCACTTGCAACCACTTACTTAAAGACTTAACTTCGATCCGGCGCTTACTGCCAAAAGTGACGAGCGAGGCCACGGACGCTTGTAAAGAGTCGTATCGTGCAATAGCGCTTGCCATCAACACCCCGCCCCATGAATGACCACACCAATGGACAACATCTGTTTTAGGATGTAAAGCGAGAATATATTGCTGAATAAGCGGTAACTGCTCCCGAATAACCTCCCCCTGCCCGGCACTAAATCCTGGACCAAGTTTAGGGGTACTGCGGCCGCGACCTAACGTATCAAGCACGTAAACAACCACCCCAGACTCCGCCAAGTAGCAACCAAGACCTTTACCCGAATCACTGTAAAAAACCCGACCATTAGACATAGCGCCATGCAACATTAACAAGGGCGGCTTACTCATATCAGCATTAACGGGGATCAATTGTCTTAAGTGAAGATAACCATGATTGTATGGCACATAGAGGGATTTTTGCTGGATATTCACGCTTTAGTACTCGCTTTTTTAACCACTAAACTACTGAGGTCAAAACAAAAAAACAAGAGTAATAACTCTAACTTAACCATTTAAACAAGTGATGATAGAAAGCTTATGGCTAATCAAGTTGATAGCTATAGATTAAAACACCGATAAAACAAAAAAGCCTACCAAGTATTTTTGGCAGGCTAGTCTATGACAGTTTATCGGTGAAATACCGCTTTAACTCGCTTACTTAAGCTGAAATAAGTAGGGTAAAGCCTTAAGGTTAAGTTTGCTGATATTAGCATCAGCCACTGCTGCGAGTTTTGGCTTAGCGTGATATGCGATGCCAAAATCTGCAATATTGATCATAGGTATATCATTGGCACCATCACCAATCGCCACTTTCTGGCCTGAGCCGATGTCCCACGTCTGTGCACAGTTAACCACACAATCGGCTTTAAACTGAGCATCGACAACTTGGCCAGAGACGGTGCCGTTGAGTTTTCCGTCAGCAATATCTAACTCATTGGCAAAGGCGGCATCGAGATCCAACAGCTGCTGCAGATGATTAACAAAAGGCCTAAAACCACCCGACGCCACAACAGTACGCCATTGGTGCTGTTTAAGCTCGGTTATCGTTTCCGTTAATCCTGGCATCAAGGGCAGCTGAGCGCATAATTTATCAATAATGCTCGCATCGGCATTCGTCAGTTTAGCCACTCGGGCGCGCAGGCTCTCTTCAAAATCGAGTTCTCCTTGCATCGCTTGCTCGGTAACCGCGGCGACGGCTGCACCAACACCCGCCATTTCAGCAAGTTCATCAATACACTCAATCTCAATCGCCGTAGAATCCATGTCCATGACCAATAAACCCGGCTGATTTAATACCGGCGCATCAGCTTTCATCTCAAATACTTCAAGCTGCGACAAGGATGCTAAAGTCACAAACACTAAGGGTTCAAGAGCGCAAACCTCAATACAATTCAGCCCTGTTGTTCGCGAGATCATCGCCAAGCTTAATTCTGCTGTATTTGACAACAACCAACTCTGTATCAGACTTAGATGTTGGCTATCGGAAAATAGGATCCGATAACGATGATGACGAGCTGGAAAATAAGCCTCAACATGGCGAGTAAATCTTTGTTCCCCAGCGTTAAAAGACATGCTACTTTCACTGCTTAACCATTCAAAAACAGTAGATTGACTCGAATTGTCCATTAGTTATGATTCTCCAACTACCGAGTACCGACATAATCAATTATGATTAAGTGAGTACACTATAAATTAAGGGTTTCAGTGTTTTATTTAAAAGGCCTAAAAAAGAGCCATAGAATAAGCAGGATATTACAGATCCTTGTCGCTATCGCATTATTCATTGGTCTGGATCAGCTGTGGGAAACTAGCCTACTACAAGGGCAACAGCTTCTAAAGTCCCAAACCGAAAAGATGGCAAGATTATTAGTGCAGCAAACAGCCTACGGCGCGGCCCCTGCACTTCAATTAGAGAATGATGAACAGCTGCAGTGGCTGGCAACCGCCTTAGTACTTGACCCTAAAGTGATGTCTGCCAGTATTTTTAGCGAAGATGGCGTAAGGCTGTCCTTCGCACAAAGCGTGACCCAAGAAGACTACGAAGCTGATTCAGAGGAGATGGCACTGCTGCTTGAGCAATATCCACCGTATGTGGAGTCCGTGTCTCAGGACGGTCAAAACTTGGGATATGTGGAAGTGAGACTAGAACCAAAGTACTTTTTTAACGAAATTAAAGAAGCGCATCAAATCAACATGGAACAACAGCAGATGATGCTTATCATTGCTGGGCTCATAGGCATGTTGCTATCACGAGCACTGTCGTTCAAACGTGCTGATTTTGATAGACGTAAAGCGAAAGTAAAACTGCGGCAGTTACTCAGTCAACGAAATGCTAAACATAGACAGCTAGAAGCAGATAACCAAGATAATGAAACGTCAACGTCAGCAGCAAGCGAACAAAAAAAGGAATAGAGCCCTGATAGTCAGTGAACTATAGATACAAAAAACGGACATTAATATGTCCGTTTTTTATGACTAATAGATTAGTCAAACCAATCTATTCACGTTACAGCATCACAAACTAAAGCGTGATTGCAGCTTCAAGTGTCATTTCAATCATTTCGTTGAAAGTAGTTTGACGCTCTTCAGAAGAGGTCTTTTCACCGGTACGGATATGATCAGATACAGTACAAACGCACAACGCTTTAGCACCGAACTCAGCAGCTACACCGTAAAGACCAGCAGCTTCCATTTCGACACCCAAGATGTTCATCTTTTCCATAACATCGAACATTTCTGGATCTGGCGTATAGAAAAGATCAGCAGAAAAAATGTTACCAACGCGGAATTTAGTACCTTTAGCTTCAGCAGCTTTAACCACGGCGCTAAGTAGGCTGTAATCAGCGATAGCGGCAAAGTCTTGACCTTTAAAACGTAGACGGTTCACTTGAGAATCGGTACAAGCTCCCATTCCGATTAACACGTCACGTACTTTTACGTCAGTGCTAACAGCACCACAAGTACCAACACGGATTAGGTTTTTAACACCGTAATCTCTAATAAGTTCAGTTGCATAGATTGAACAAGATGGGATACCCATACCTGAACCCATCACTGAAATGCGAGTACCTTTATAAGTACCAGTAAAGCCTAGCATGTTACGAACATCAGTAACTTGCACAACGTCTTCTAGAAACGTTTCAGCAATATATTTAGCGCGTAATGGATCGCCAGGAAATAGAACTGTATCGCCAAATGCACCGTCTACGGCATTAATGTGTGGTGTAGCCATCAGAAAACCCCTATTTATATTTTTCAGACTGTCGTTAATACTTGAGTCTATGTTTGCGAGCGGCCCAAAGTGAGCCGCCAAATTTAAAATTTAGTTCGTTTATGAACGAATAAAAGATTCGCCATATTCCATTGGTTCAAGCTTAAAGTAACTCGCAATTGATTGGCCCATATCAGCAAAACTATTACGTAGTCCAAGCGACCCAGGTGCTAAACCTGCGCCATAAGCAAGAACAGGTACTCTTTCACGAGTATGATCACTACCAGGCCATGTTGGATCACAACCGTGATCTGCAGTTAGCAGTAAGAAATCATCTTCATCTAGCAAGGCTAGAATTTCAGGTAAACGTGAATCAAAATACTCTAGGCTGCGTGCGTAGCCCGCAACATCACGGCGATGGCCGAAATGTGAGTCAAAGTCGACAAAGTTAGTGAATACAATCGTATTGTCACCCGCTTGTTTAACTTGCTCTAAAGTCGCGTCAAACAGTGCTTCAAGCCCTGTAGCCTTTACTTTTTTAGTAATGCCACAATGCGCATAAATGTCAGCAATTTTACCCACACTAACCACTTCGCCACCGGCATCTTTTAGCTTATCCAACACTGTCGGTGCTGGTGGCTTAACCGCATAGTCACGACGATTACCAGTACGCTCAAAGTTACTTGCATCAGTGCCTACAAATGGACGAGCAATAACGCGGCCAATATTGTAATCGGCAAGTTCTTCACGAGCAATGATACAAAGCTCATACAGCTTCTCAAGACCAAAACTTTCTTCATGACAAGCAATTTGGAACACCGAATCAGCAGAGGTATAGAAAATTGGCTTACCCGTGCGCATATGCTCTTCACCAAGCTGCTCTAAAATCACAGTACCTGAAGAGTGGCAGTTGCCCATAAACTCAGTCAAACCTGCTCGCGCAAGAATTTTGTCTGTAAGTTCCTGCGGAAAAGAGTTGCTTAAATCGCTAAAGTAGCCCCATTCATACAACACAGGGACACCCGCCATTTCCCAATGTCCACTTGGGGTATCTTTGCCTGAACTTAATTCATCTGCGTGGCCATAAGCCCCAATGATCTCAACGTCATCACCAAATCCAGCCGGAAACTCGCCCGTGCTCTCTTTAGATGCATGACCTAAGCCTAGACGAGCCAAGTTAGGTAGTTTTAGTGGCCCTTCACGACCTTCATTTGCTTTACCTTCCGCGCATGCTTGTGCAATATGCCCGAAAGTATCTGCTCCGACATCGCCAAATGCTTCAGCATCTTTTGCTGCACCAACGCCAAATGAATCTAGCATCATGATTATAGTACGTTTCATAAACTGTGCTCCGTTACAGATCTGACTCACGGATATAGCGATATATCTCAGGAGTTTTCTCTGGCTTGGTATCGCCAATATGAATCGCTTTTTTCACTGCAGCTTGTGCTTCAGCAAAGGCGTCTTCAGATTGAGCGTGTATAAATGCAATAGGCTTATCGGCGCTAATTTCATCGCCAAGTGCGCACACTTTAGTAAGTCCTACGCTGTAATCAAGCGTGTCACCAGGTTTGCGACGTCCGCCACCTAAAGTGACAACGGCAAGACCGAGTTCACGTGTATCCATGCCCGTAGCAAAACCTACTTGGTCAGCATAAATAGGACGAATAATCTTTGAATCTGGCAGGTATTTACCGTAGTTTTCTACAAAGTCTGTTGGTCCGCCAAGACCCGATACCATACGGCCAAATATTTCCGCTGCTTTACCGTTATCCAATACTTGGTTAAGTTTAGCGCGAGCTTCAGCTTCATTACTTGCAATACCACCAAGGATCAGCATTTCAGCACAAAGGCCCATAGTGACTTCGTAAAGACGTGGGTTGCGGTATGCACCTGTCATAAAGTCGACGGCTTCTTTGACTTCTACTGCGTTACCCGCACACGATGCCAATACTTGGTTCATGTCAGTTAGTAGTGCTGTCGTCTTAGTGCCTGCGCCGTTAGCTACCGCAGTAATACTGCGTGCTAGCTCTTCAGAGGCTTCATACGTTGGCATAAAGGCGCCAGTACCGACTTTGACGTCCATAGCAAGAGCATCGAGACCCGCAGCAAGCTTTTTAGACAAGATAGAGGCTGTAATAAGCGAGATAGATTCAACGGTAGCGGTGTTATCACGAATAGAGTAAAAGCGTTTATCGGCAGGAACAAGATCGCCTGTTTGACCAATAATGGCTACACCCGCTTCTTTTACGACTTTGCGGAATAGTGCACTATCGGGTTCGGTGTTGTAGCCAGGAATAGCATCAAACTTATCGAGTGTGCCACCCGTATGACCCAGTCCACGACCTGAAATCATCGGTACATAACCACCACAAGCTGCCGCCATTGGGCCTAACATCAAACTAATGACATCCCCCACACCGCCAGTTGAGTGCTTATCGATAATAGGACCATTAAGGTCTAGTGATTTCCAATCGAGAACCGTACCAGAATCACGCATTGAAGTGGTCAGCGCGATACGCTCATCCATATTCATATCGTTGAAGTAAACAGCCATGCCAAGCGCCGCTATTTGACCTTCTGAAACGGTGTTATTAGTGATGCCTTTAACAAAAAATTGGATCTCTTCTGTTGAAAGGACTTCAGCATTACGTTTTTTACGAATAATTTCTTGAGCTAAAAACATGTACTACCTCCAAGAATGTAACTAAATTCCCATCTGATGGTATTTTTAGTTAACAACCTGCTAAAGTGAAATCAAAAGCTGTAATATAGTTACATACTAACGAACTTTTGATACACCTAATTAGATTTAGATCACACTTAACAACAAGCTTAATCAGTAAAGATTAGTAACCTTGTGGTCCTTTGGCTACATCACCTAACTCAAGCGTATGCAGTAGGTTAGTCAGTAAGCTAGAAGCGCCAAATCGGAATGTAGCTGAAGTAGCCCAGTCATCACCAAGAAGACGTGCAGCAACACCTAAAAACTCTGCAGCAGCTGCAGCATCTTTTACGCCGCCAGCAGGCTTAAAGCCAACCTTAGTATTCTTTTCGCTGATCACTGTCATCATGATCTCTGCGGCTTCAAGAGTTGCGTTAACAGCAACTTTACCCGTAGAGGTCTTAATGAAATCAGCACCAGCGTCGATAGCGAGTTCAGAAGCTTTGCGGATTAGCGCAGGATCTTGTAATACACCAGACTCGATGATGACTTTTAAGATTGCATCGTCGCCACAAGCTTCTTTACATGCTTTAACGAGTTCAAATCCGACGGTCTCATTACCTGCCATTAGGGCGCGGTATGGGAAAACAACATCGACTTCGTCTGCGCCGTAAGCGACTGCAGCACGGGTTTCCAATACTGCGATAGCAATATCATCATTACCGTGTGGGAAGTTTGTCACAGTTGCGATCTTAATGTCGTCGCCACCAATTTCATTCAGTGTTTTACGAGCAATAGGAATGAAGCGAGGAAAAATACAGATGGCAGCGGTATCACCAGCTGGTGTCTTTGCTTTATGACAAAGCTCAATGACCTTTTGATCAGTATCATCATCATTAAGCGTGGTTAGATCCATTAAACTAATGGCTTGTTGTGCTGCTTTTTTTAAGTCGCTCATAATAGCTCTCCGAGACATATTCAAATAGTAAAATTTTTGATAGAAATTTGTCGTAAGGCTGTGCTTAGAAGTGGCTTTTTTTTGATTATTTTTATGGGCCGGGCCTTCGAGCATTGCCAGACCTTAAATGATGAATAGTGGTGAACCATATTCAACTTAAGGTCAATATTCAGGTATCCAACATTGCAACGTCTTGAGCTGCAATAATCTTGACACTAGTGTCACGACTTGAATCCATGAAGACCGGGAAGGGAGATTGGTACTGCTTATGTCTGCCTTTCCGCGAAAAGTCCCTTTTAGCGCGTAATAAATCTTATATCACTTTCAATTAATACTTACCTAAACAAGTTCATTAAATATAGTTCATGCTTAAGTAAAAATTAAGACGTTTACCTTATCAATTCAGCAAAAGTTGTATTATAAATTTAATCGTCAACGTTACAGTGTGTAAACGTTAGTTAGAGCCGCGAAACTACGCGGCTCTGACATATACTTAACTATGTTTTAAGCGATTGCTTAGAACTTGTAAGTAGCCGTTAGATAATGTGCGAAACCAGTTGCTTCTAGATCTAGTGCGCCAACACCATCTTCAACTAGGTAAACATCTTGGTATGCTTTTAGACCATAACCAAGAGCATAGTTGTCTGAATGCCAATGCACACCGAAGTATGCAGCACCACCACTAGATGTAGTAGGTACGAAAGCAGTTGAATTTGAGTCAGCACCAAACTGGTAATCAACATAACCTTGGAAAGACACAAAGCTACCATTGTCGAAGTTCATGAAAGGCTTGAACCAGTTCATAGAGAACTGATAACCGTTCCACTCTTTAGCATTCATGTCGTAGAAAGCGTATACGTTCATGCCAGTTTTACCTAACCATGGAACCATTACGTCAGCACCGATACCCCAGAAAGATGAGTTAACATCTTCGCCGATAACACCGCCACCCCAGTTGAATAGAGTTGAGATGTAAACTTCTTGGATAGGACCAGCAGAAAGATCCCAACCAGTCATCGCATCGATAGAGAAACGAGGAGCGAACTTCATGAACATCTTGCTTTTGCCAGTGCCTGTAGCTTTATCGCCAGAATCACCAGTTGCAAGGTTGAAAACATCGACATAACCGTATAGGTCAACAACACCAGCGCGGCCGCCGAATTCCATTTCTAGATAGTCATGTCCGCCGTCATCAGCGTCAGAACGTGGAAGCTCGTTGAACGCATACATTGCGTTGAACTGCATCCAGCTGTAATCGCCAGAACGGATATCATCGCCGCGATCTGCTGCGAATGTTGGTGCAGACATTGCTGCTGTTGCTGCGAGTGCTGTAGCTAGTGCTATAGTTTTAACGTTTTTCATCATCAACCCCATTTATTTATGGTTTTACCGCTCTACTTTATGAAGAGTCAGCGTTTCTTTTTTATGGCGTCGCATTTTACTTAATTTATGCCAAACTTCAACAGTATTTATGTAAAAATGCGAACACTAAGTTTTAACATTCGAACAAAGTCATGATTTATCGACAGATTAAGCTGCCATATCATTGTTATTGTCGTTTTTATGCCGAAAGGAACCCTAACCTTAGTTATTGATCATTTCGTAAAAAATTCTTAATTGGAAAACGATTGACTTAATAGTGGCTCTGCTCAACAAGAGCAGAGCCTAGATTGGGCGACGATTGCCTACCCAATCTCAAAGTGCTTACAATGCTAAGAAAAGACCCGCAATTGTGGCACTCATTAGGTTCGCTAGCGACGCAGCTATAACGGCACGAACACCTAACTTAGCAAGGTCATGACGACGGCTTGGAGCCATAGCGCCTAGACCACCAAGTAGAATTGCGATTGAAGATAAGTTAGCAAATCCACAGAGTGCGAATGAGATGATAGCTTTAGTTCTATCAGTCATAGCAAGACCAGTTTCAGCAACTACCATACCGCCATCAGCAATATCTTTTAGGTAAGGTGCGAAGTTTAGGTAAGCGACGAATTCGTTAACAATGATCTTCTGACCAATGAAAGAACCTGCAACCATTGCTTCATTCCAAGGCACACCGATAAGGAATGCTAGAGGCATGAACAAGTAACCTAAGATAAGCTCTAGAGTTAAGTTCTCAAAACCAACTAATCCACCAAGACCACCTAACAAACCGTTAAGCATCGCGATAAGACCAACGAAAGCAAGAAGCATTGCACCAACGTTTAGTGCTAAATGCATACCAGAAGCAGCACCGGCAGCAGCAGCGTCGATGACGTTAGCTGGCTTATCAGTGTCTTCAGGCAGATCGTCCATGTCGTTTTTAGTTGCTTCAGTCTCTGGATGGATAAGCTTAGCCATCATAAGACCACCAGGAGCAGCCATGAAAGAGGCAGCAACCAAGTATTCTATTTTAACGCCCATACCTGCATAACCAGCAAGTACCGCACCCGCGATTGATGCTAAACCACCAACCATGATTGCGAATAGCTCAGAGTTCGTCATAGTCGCAATGAAAGGACGTACAACAAGCGGCGCTTCTGTTTGACCAACGAAGATGTTTGCAGTAGCAGCCATAGATTCTGTACGGCTTGTACCTAGTGCCTTCTGTAGACCACCACCGATGAACTTAATAACCATCTGCATGATGCCAAGGTAATAAAGTACAGCAATCAAAGAAGAGAAGAAGATAATAACGGGTAGAACGCGGATAGCGAAGACGAAGCCAACACCGTTTGCGAACATAGCGTCAGTACCTAGACCACCAAATAGGAAGTCGATACCAGCTTGAGAATAACCAATAACATTGGCAACACCCATTGAAACACCGCCAAGCACTTCTTGCCCAACTGGTACATACAATACGAAACCACCAAAAATGGCCTGAATTGCTAATGCACCAAAAACGGTACGTTTGTTAATTGCTTTTTTATTATTTGAAAGCCCGAAAGCGATCGCAAGTAAGGTGACCACCCCTACTAAACTCATTAAAATATCCATTAACCATCACCCTATATGTTAATACTTTTTAATTATGTTGTTAACCAACCTTTTTCCGCGGTCGATTATACCCGAGCGGAAGCCTAAAAGCGTCGTATTGATCAAATTTTTGAAGTTTTATTTCAATGATTTCGTTGGTTATTCTGATGCGAGTTACATCTGTTTAATCAAAAAAAACTAAAGGTCAAAGAGTTGCGTTGCATTAAAATACAACTGTTCTGATATAAGAACATTCGTTTTCTTTTGTAAACTTGCTATTTTTTTGAGTAATAAAGGCAAAATCAACGGAGTATTTCGATCATTCTCGCTACTTATAGGGCTCATAGCAGGAGAATCTGTTTCTAATACAAATGCACTGAGGGGCAATTGTGCTACCGTTTGTTGGAGTTTTTTAGCGCTATCATTTAATAGCAAACCACCTATCCCTAATTTGTAACCTAAATTAACATAACGCAAAGCAAGCTCTGGCCCGCCGTAAAAGCCATGGATCACTCCTTTTTTAGCATTTTTTGCGCTTTTCAGTAGACCTAGCATCTCTTCATGGCTTTTAACACAGTGAATAATGAGAGGTAGATCGAATTCTTGAGCCAGTAAAATGTGCGCTCTGAACACTGACAATTGCGTAGTGAAATTACTTTTATGTAACTTATCTAAACCACACTCGCCAATTGCAACAAGTTTTCGCTGTTGATGCAGACTCAACAGTAACTGTCTGAGATTAGGTAACGTTTGCTCTGTCATTGAATCACAAAACCATGGGTGCACCCCTAAAGCAAAAGCGCAATTATAGGTGCTAGCAATGTGAAGTTGGTTAAGCCATTTGTCTTCTGAAACCCCCGGGATCACGACTTGAGTGATCCCTTGTGCCTTCATCTTTTCAAACAGCTCAGCTCTATCATGATCAAACTCAGCAAAGTCTAAATGCGCATGGCTGTCGATTAAAGGGCTCATTTTAGGCTGCTGTTCGGGGCTGGAATTCATCTCTACTATCGCCATTTATGCTCGAGTTCCCTATTTATGTTACTTATAAGTGCCGTTACTTATCAGTATTATCTCGCTAACGGCCGCACTGCATTGTTAATCTTTACAGTAAGTCATCACGCACTTCAAATATAGAACCCAGCATAGTCACTGACGCTGATGAAATGAAGCTCGTTATATTTCTATTAGCCCAATAAAAAACCCAAGCATTTGCTTGGGTTTCATTATTGAACATCATCAGCTGAGATTAGTTCTCACGCGTCTTAGCGAATTCAATATCTGGATAACGTTCCATCGACAAGTTTAAGTTAATCATCGTTGGAGCGATATAAGTCAGATTATCGCCGCCATCGAGTGCTAAGTTCATGCTGCATTTACGGCTAAACTCATCAAGTTTTTTGTGATCGTCACAATAAACCCAACGTGCAGTCGCAACACTGATTGCTTCATAAATAGCTTCAACTTTATATTCAGTCTTTAGTCGACCAACAACCACTTCAAACTGCAACACACCGACCGCACCAACAATGAGGTCATTGCTATCTATGGGTCTAAATACCTGTACAGCACCCTCTTCAGATAGCTGCACTAACCCTTTAAGCAATTGCTTTTGCTTTAGTGGATCTCTTAGACGAATACGACGGAACATTTCCGGTGCAAAGTTAGGAATACCGGTAAAACGCAGCTTTTCACCTTGAGTAAAGGTATCGCCAATACGAATAGTACCGTGATTATGCAAACCAATAATATCGCCAGGATAAGCGGCCTCGGCACGGTTACGATCACCAGCCATAAAGGTCAGAGCATCGCTCACGTTGACATCTTTACCTAAACGCACATGATGCATCTTCATGCCCTGCTCATAACGACCAGAACAGACACGCATAAAGGCAACGCGATCACGATGTTTAGGATCCATATTTGCTTGGATCTTAAATATAAAGCCACTGAACTTAGATTCGCTAGGCTCGATAACTCGTGTTTCGGTTTCACGGGCCTGCGGAGTAGGCGCCCACTCAACAATACCATCAAGAATATGATCAACACCAAAGTTACCCAACGCGGTACCAAAGTAAACGGGTGTCAGTTCGCCTTTTAAAAACAGCTCATGATCAAATTCATGTGAAGCGCCAACAACAAGCTCCATCTCTTCACGCACTTCGTCAGCATAGGTGCCAATAGCGTCGTCAAGTTCAGGGTTATCTAAACCCTTGATGATTTTTGAATCTTGTATTGTATGCCCCATACCACCTTGATAAAGAATAACCTCATCACGCAGTAGGTGATAAACACCTTTAAACTCTTTACCTGCACCAATGGGCCAAGTGATAGGTGCACATTTAATATTAAGCACCTCTTCAACTTCATCCATCAGTTCGACGGGGTCGCGAATATCACGATCGAGTTTGTTCATGAAGGTAACGATTGGCGTATCACGTAGACGGGTCACTTCCATCAACTTAATAGTACGTTGCTCAACACCTTTAGCGGAATCGATAACCATCAAACATGAGTCGACAGCCGTTAAGGTACGATAAGTATCTTCAGAGAAGTCTTCATGACCAGGCGTATCAAGCAAGTTAATTAAGGTATCACTGTACGGAAATTGCATCACAGATGTCGTAATTGAAATTCCACGATCTTTTTCCATCTCCATCCAGTCAGATTTAGCATGCTGACCTGATTTTTTGCCTTTTACTGTTCCCGCTTTTTGCAAAGCGTTTCCGAACAAAAGAACTTTTTCAGTAATGGTGGTTTTACCCGCATCTGGGTGAGAGATGATGGCAAAAGTACGACGCTTGTCGACCTCAACTTTATTGCCTGACATGTTTACCTGTAATTCTGGGAGTGCACAAAGGCGGCAATTATAGCTGCTCACCTATATTTTGGCTACCAGTGCCGTCGCTTAAATCAATATTGAAACTGATTTGAAATAGCAACAGCTCAATAAAAAAGCCTCCAAAAAGGAGGCTTGCTTCAAAAATAATTCGTAGCCAAACTTAATTGACGACAGTAGCCATTGCTGCATTCACTCGGGCAAGCTCTAAACGTGCATATCTGTGCTCTACAAAATCATAGATGTTGGTCGCTAGCGCAAGTCTAAAATAATTAGCTGCTTCGGCATTATCACCACGTTGCTGGGCTATCTTAGCCATATAGAAATAGGCTTCACATAAACGTTCAGCATACTCATTTGGATGCTTTAAGCCCTCTTTTGCTAAAGCGAAAACAGCTTCTTTATCTTTAGTGCCGAGATAGTAATCCACTAACGCCGTTGACCAAGCATCTGGGTTTAATTTCGCGCGGTTAGCTGTCATTCTCAACGTTGCGCTTTGTGCGTCGACTTCTCTTTCTGCTATATATAGCCATAGTACGCGGTAACCGTCCGAGGTGTCCTTGCTATAAAATGCATCCATGTCCGAGACTGCAAGTTCTGAACGCTCACCATAATACAATGAAATACCGCGATTAAGATAAGCGTAATCATATTCTGGAGACAGTTCTAACACAGCATCAAACGCTTCATAGGCACTTTCGAACTCATTTTCTTGAGTGTAATAAATGCCAAGGAAGTTATAAGCATCAGCTAGATTGGGCTGTAATTTAAGGGCTTGATGAAAATCAATACGGCTAAGAATCCGTAAACCGACTCGATCATAGATCACGCCACGATCATAGTGAAAACGCGCACGCTGCTCTTGCGTCAACTCCATACTCGATAATATTTCATTGAGCTTAGCTAAGGTTATCTCTAATTTATAGTCTGGGGAAACTGGCGCGACTTTGATGGAGGCTTGTTGGTTGCTACCTGATTGAGTTGAGACACACCCGGTCAGCAACATACTGATCCCGGCAATCACCACAACCACGCTGGTACGCATCTTTTGATTCATCCATTTAACCTTTTGAGTTCAGCAATAGCCCCAATAATAGCAATCCCCTGTTACTACTGCTATCAAGGAATTGAAAAATAATCTCATTTACGCTAATTATTACCCAACGACTGCCTCTTTTCTGTCCATCTTAGGTCATTTTGCTGATCACAAAAATGGTTGAAATAAATCACAGGCACAAAAAAGGAGGCCGTATGGCCTCCTTTTAAACAAACCGTTATGGTTTATTCTGCAACAGGAGCTTCAACTTTAGGCGCTGCTTCTTTCATAGAAAGACGCACACGACCTTGGCGGTCAACTTCCATTACTTTAACTTTAACTTCTTGGCCAACTTCTAAGTAGTCAGACACATTCGCAACACGCTCTTCAGCGATTTGAGAAATATGAACTAGACCATCTTTACCAGGAAGAATCGTTACGAAGGCACCGAAGTCAACGATACGAACAACTTTACCGTTGTAGACAGTACCGACTTCAACTTCAGCAGTGATCTCTTCGATACGACGGATAGCTTCTTTAGTTGCTTCGCCGTTTGAAGAAGCAATCTTCACTGTTCCATCATCTTCAAGCTCGATTGTAGTACCAGTTTCTTCAGTAAGTGCACGAATTGTTGCACCACCTTTACCGATAACATCACGAATTTTCTCAGGGTTAATCTTAAGAGTCGTGATACGTGGAGCGTGATCAGAGATATCGTCACGATGTGTTCCAATTGCTTGGTCCATTACGTTTAGGATATGAACACGTGCACCGTAAGCTTGTTGCAGTGCAATTTCCATGATGTCTTTAGTGATACCTTCAATCTTGATATCCATCTGCAGAGCAGTAATACCGTCACGAGTACCAGCAACTTTAAAGTCCATGTCACCAAGATGATCTTCATCACCTAGGATGTCAGAAAGAACAACGAAATCGTCGCCTTCTTTAACTAGACCCATTGCAATACCTGCAACAGAAGTCTTAATTGGAACACCTGCATCCATAAGCGCAAGAGACGTACCACATACAGAAGCCATTGAGCTTGAACCGTTAGATTCAGTGATCTCTGATACAACACGAATGCTGTATGGGAAATCTTCAGGCGAAGGCATAACCGCTTGCATACCACGCCATGCTAGCTTGCCGTGACCGATTTCGCGGCGCTTAGGCGAACCAACAAAACCTGTTTCACCAACAGAGTATGGAGGGAAGTTATAGTGCAGCATAAAGCGATTTGTGTATTCGCCCATGATGCTGTCTACTTTCTGAGCGTCACGCTCAGTACCCAGTGTACAAGTCACAAGTGCTTGAGTTTCGCCACGAGTAAACAGTGAACTACCGTGAGTACGTGGAAGAACACCAGCCATAACGTTAAGTGCACGAACCATATCTGGCTCACGACCATCGATACGTGGGTTGCCAGCAATAATACGGCTACGAACGACTTTCTTCTCTAAGCTACCAAGAAGGCCGTCGATTTCGCGCAAGTTAGCTTCTGGGTTTTCAGCTAATAATGCTTCTTTAGCAGCAGATTTTACAACGCCAACTTGAGTGTAACGATCTTGCTTAACTTCGATTTGGTAAGCAGCGGCCATGTCGGCCTCAGCCAAATCTTTAATCTTAGCAACAAGGTCTGCGTCTTGAACTGGAGCTGTCCAGTCCCATGCAGGCTTGCCAGCTTCAGCTTTAAGCTCGCTAATAGCATTAATCACTACTTGCTGCTGGTCATGGCCATAAACCACACCACCCAACATAACTTCTTCAGGTAGAGAAGCAGCTTCTGATTCAACCATTAGAACAGCAGCATCAGTACCCGCAACAACTAAATCAAGATCACTCTCAACAAGTTGACTTACATTTGGGTTAAGCACATATTCGCCACCGATATAACCAACACGTGCCACACCTAGTGGACCATTGAACGGCAGACCAGAGATAGCCAATGCTGCCGAAGTACCAATCATCGAAATAACATCAGGATTGATTTCAGGATCGACAGAAACTACTGTGATAATTACCTGAACTTCATTCTTGAAGCCATTTGGGAATAATGGACGGATTGGACGGTCAATTAGACGTGCAATCAGTGTTTCGCTTTCAGATGGACGACCTTCACGCTTGAAAAATCCGCCTGGGATTTTACCGGCTGCGTATGTTCTTTCCTGGTAATTAACTGTAAGCGGGAAAAAGTCACGGCCTGGCTCTTCAGCTTTCTTTCCAACAACAGTCACTAATACTGTTGTATCACCCATACTTGCTAAAACAGCGGCGTCTGCTTGACGTGCGATAACACCCGTTTCTAATGTAACGGTGTGCTGACCATATTCAAAACTCTTTACGATTGGATTCACGTGAACCATTCCTTAAATTTAATTACCTTAATTACGCGCGTAAGTATACTTCAAGTTTATTCAATAGATAAAGGGAATGATTAATGACAAAGCCGATTCTTTTCTCTAAAGTGAGCAGATTACTAATAGTATGTTTCCTGGAATACAATCACCCGCCGTTCTAAGCAAGCATAAGGCATTGAAATAAAGGAAAATAGTTGACAAAGGAAAATTTTAAATCACTGACTTGGAAGCAAACAATACTTGTTGTTTCTTCAACGTTATTTTTTGCTGTTGCTATTTTTCTTGTTGAAATATCGTTAGCTTTTGTCAACGCACGCCAGCAACTTATTGCAACGCAGCAGGAATTACTCGATTCGGTAGAACAACCTGCGGCTAATGCGGTCTGGGCAATGGACGAAACTTTAGCCGCTCAAACGATTCAAGGTTTGTTGAAGGTCGATAATATTGATTCAGCTACCATAGAGTTAGATGATGGCAGTCGCTTTGTTGCCGTCAACAGCACTCCGTCAGCAAAAACATCGACGTTATTCCAAGGTATCAGTGATGAACTGTTTGGTGATCTCAATCAAATATCTCGCTCGCTTTACCGCCCTTTTTTCACCAGTAGTCGTTATAAGAAAGAGATCATTGGTAAACTCACTCTCAACTACGATGTTCAAGAGTTGACCAGTTCGCTATTCTCAACGTTACGTTATAGCCTCTGGGCCACCCTCGCTCGCGCGTTCTTACTCACATTAGTACTGTCAATTGTCTTTCACCGTTTCTTAACTCAACCTATCGCTAGAATAAGCGAAGCCATTGATAGAATAGATCCTGAATCACCGGGTGATAATCTGCTGCCAAATTCTCGGCCGCACATGGATGATGAGCTTGGGCTTGTCACCAGTAAATTCAATCAAATCCTGGTTCAATTTGCCAAAACACAGAATAAACTGCGTAAAATGGCCACCAGAGATTCATTGACAGGCTTGCCTAATCGGGCCCTTTTACTTGAGACCATCGCGGTGACAATTCAACGAGCTAGAGTAAATAAAGCTCAGTTTGTGCTGCTATTCATTGACTTAGATAGGTTTAAAAATATTAACGATTCGCTCGGCCATGCATTGGGTGATCAGTTTCTAGTGCGGATAGCACGGGTCCTCGAGAGTGCAGTCGGAGAGCGAGGGACTGTGGCTCGTTTAGGCGGAGATGAATTTGTCATTTTGGCCGATGGATTAACCTCGCCGACCCTCGCCGCCGAGTTCGTCGAGAAACTTCTGCTGCAGCTCAATACACCAATGCATCTCAATGAGTATGCAATTCATCCTGCCGCGTCCGTTGGGATATCTCTCTATCCTGACGACGGGTTAGCCGCTGAAGATCTTATTCGCCACGCCGATATTGCAATGTACAGTGCAAAAGCGGCTGGTTCTAATCAATGGGCATTCTTCAAGCAGCAGATGACCGAGAGAGCAGCCGTGCGGCTAAGAACCGAAGCATCCTTACATGACGCACTGATAAATGAAGAGTTTGTCCTGCATTTTCAACCTAAGCTTGATATAAAAACCGGTGAACTCGTCGGTTGCGAAGCCTTGATCCGATGGAAAAAAGATGGCCGGCTTATCAGTCCGATGTCGTTTATACCGGTCGCCGAAGAGACAGGCATTATCATTCCGCTCGGGCGCTGGGTGATAGAGGAGAGTTGCCGAACCATTCAGAAATGGCAACAACAATACAATGTCTCGCTGCCTATTGCTGTCAATGTCGCCTCACAACAGTTTGAACATACGAGTCTCGTACCTGACATAAAACAAGCAGTATTGCGCTACCAGATTGCAGCTGAACTATTAGAGATTGAGATCACTGAAACGTCACTCATTGATGACGTGCAACTCGCGATTAAAAAACTTGAACAGTTACGCGCTGCAGGGTTTAGCATTGCCATTGATGATTTCGGTACTGGTTACTCTTCGCTGTCATACCTGCGTCAACTGCCAATCACTACCATGAAAATTGACCGATGTTTTGTCAGTGATTTACCGCAAGAGAGTGCCATTGCTTCAACCATTTTAATGCTAGGAAAACAATTAAATTTAAAGATTGTTGCAGAAGGAATTGAAAACGAAGCACAGCTTAAATGGCTGCAAGAGCGTGATTGCTCAATAGGTCAAGGGTATTTCTTTAGCAAGCCTTTGGCATTAGAAGCCTTCGAAGATAAATACATTAAACGCTATCATCAAGCGACTAAATCTTTGGGATAACTCGAGCCGCAACCCAATCTAATCCCCTTGCAGTTCTATCAATGACCACACGAATTGTAAATATTATCCAGCTTATTACAGGCACAAAAAAAGGAGGCTAAGCCTCCTTTTAATAGGTCAAACGTAATCTAATAAAAGATTAACGACGTAGACCTAACTTCTTGATTAGCTCTTGGTAGCGAACGTTTTCAGTACGCTTAAGATATGCAAGAAGTTTACGACGTGTGTTAACCATACGTAGTAGACCACGACGTGAATGGTGATCGTGGATGTGCTCTTTAAAGTGACCTTGAAGGTGGTTAATCTGTGCAGTTAGCAGAGCTACCTGAACTTCAGAAGAACCTGTATCGTTTTCACAACGACCGAATTCAGCCAGAATAGTAGCAGTTTGTTCAGCATTTAGTGACATGTTGTCTCTCCAAATAATGCGTTAATAAATCTTTAGCCGATCACTAACTCAGCTAAAGTGAGCGCGTATTCTACCTATTAAGCGAAGGAGTAGCAACTAGATTCCCCTACCGCACGATAAAACAAGGCTATTCGTCAGATTCAGTTCTCAAAACGATAAGGCGCTTAGGCGCAAGCAGGCCGTCATCATTCATTTGGCCTACACCAACAAACTTACGTTCATCACCTAAAGTGATCCGCACAAGCTCATCAACGGGCAAATTAGCAATCTGTATTGGGTTGCCATTCATTAAGAATGGCGCCATGTCATCAGAGACGTTAATCTCTTTAAAGCCACTCACTGCTGTATCCATCGGCAATAGAAGGGGATCCAATACCTCTGCTAAGGTTAAAGACTCCTCTTCAACCTGAGTAACAAGCGCTTCAAGCTGTGCTAGTGACACCATATTATCGTATGGGTAACCCGCAACTTGAGTGCGACGCAGCATAATGACATGTGCACCACAACCTAGCATTTCACCTAAATCATCGGTAATCGTGCGGATGTAAGTCCCTTTAGAACAATGTATATCTAGAGTTAACTCATTGCCTTCTAGGCTAATAAAGTTAAGCTCAAACACATTGATCTGCCGCGCTTCACGCGGAACCTCAATGCCTTCACGGGCGTACTTATACAAAGGTTGCCCTTTATATTTAAGCGCTGAGAACATTGAAGGAACTTGCATGGTTTTGCCACGAAAATATTCAAGAGCGGTATCTAACTGCGCTTGAGTAAAATCCATTTCTCGGGTCTGAACCACTTCACCATCTGAATCGCTAGTATCAGTGCGCTCACCAAGTTTAGCCGTGACTAAGTAACGTTTATCAGCATCGAGTAGGTGCTGGGAAAACTTAGTCGCTTCGCCTAAACAGATAGGCAGCATGCCAGTCGCTAATGGATCAAGCGCGCCAGTATGGCCAGCCTTGTTTGCATCAAAAAATCGCTTTACTCTTTGCAAAGCAAAATTTGAGCTCATGCCAGTATCTTTGTCTAGCAGTAACACGCCATCAACGTGACGGCCACGAGAACGACGACCCATTACTTGTCGTCCTCAGCCTTGTTACTGTCTTGCTCAATGTCTTCTTCAGTGCCGTGCTCTTGCTGCTTAGCTGCATCATTACTGATCACGCGGCTAACAAGGTTTGACATACGCATACCTTCAACCAATGAACTGTCATAGATAAAACGCAGTTCAGGCATCACACGCAATTTCATGCGCCCAGCGACAAGTGAACGGATATAGCCCGCTGCATCATCTAATGCTTTGACCTTTTCTTTAACAAGACTTTCGTCTTCTTCAAAGAAAGTCACGTAAACTTTTGCATAGCTTAAGTCACGCGAAACATCGACATCATTAACGGTGACAAAACCGATACGAGGGTCTTTCATGTCACGCTGTAGCACCTGCGCCAACTCTTGTTGTAGCTGTTGTGCTATGCGGCGTGTACGACTAAATTCTTTTGCCATGATATATTTGCCCTAAATAGTAAGGGCGGCTAACGCCGCCCCTATAAGTAAGTTACAAGATGCGTTACAGAGTACGCGCTATCTCAACGGTTTCGAAGACTTCAATCTGATCGCCAACTCTGACGTCATTATAGTTCTTCACACCGATACCACATTCCATGCCGTTACGAACGTCAGCAACATCGTCTTTAAAGCGACGAAGAGATTCAAGCTCACCTTCGTAGATAACAATGTTCTCACGCAGAACGCGGATTGGAGCGCTACGCTTGATAGTACCTTCGGTCACCATACAACCAGCAATTGAGCCAATCTTAGGAGACTTAAATACGTCACGAACTTGAGCAAGACCAATAATTTCTTGTCTAAATTCTGGCGCTAGCATGCCGCTCATCGCGTCTCTAACTTCATCAATCAACTGATAGATGATGCTGTAGTAACGAAGATCTACACTTTCGCTGTCAACCACTTTACGCGCTTGTGCATCTGCACGAACGTTAAAGCCGATCATAATAGCGTTAGATGCTGCCGCTAGAGTAGCATCTGTTTCAGTGAGTCCACCTACGCCACGAGCGATGATGTTAACTTTAACTTCATCAGTAGAAAGCTTGTTCAGTGAATCAGCAATCGCTTCAAGAGAACCTTGAACATCAGCTTTAAGCACTAAGTTCAACTCTTCAACTTCACCTTCAACCATATTGGCGAACATGTTTTCAAGCTTAGACTTCTGCTGGCGAGCCAACTTAATATCACGGAACTTGCCTTGACGGTACAATGCAACTTCACGCGCTTTACGCTCATCACGTACAACAGTCGCTTCATCACCAGCAGATGGCACACCTGAAAGACCTAAGATCTCAACAGGAATCGACGGACCCGCTTCAGTGATTGTTTTACCGTTTTCGTCGCGCATAGCACGGACTTTACCGTACTCAAGGCCACAAAGAACGATATCGCCCTGCTTCAAGGTACCTTCTTGTACAAGTACTGTTGCAACTGGACCACGGCCTTTATCAAGCTTAGATTCAACAACAACACCTGCAGCCATACCTTCACGAACCGCTTTAAGTTCTAGTACTTCAGATTCTAGAAGGATACCTTCAAGAAGATCATCAATACCTTCACCGCTCTTAGCTGAAACGTGAACAAACATGTTGTTTCCGCCCCAATCTTCTGACATTACGCCATGTTGAGACAGTTCAGATTTAACGCGCTCAGGATCAGCTTCTGGCTTATCCATTTTGTTAACGGCAACAATCAGTGGCACACCGCCTGCTTTAGCATGCTGGATAGCTTCGATTGTTTGTGGCATAACGCCATCATCTGCAGCAACAACTAGAATAACGATATCAGTCGCTTTAGCACCACGAGCACGCATTGCGGTAAACGCAGCGTGACCAGGTGTATCTAGGAAAGTGATCATACCGTTGTCAGTTTCAACGTGGTAAGCACCAATATGCTGAGTAATACCACCGGCTTCGCCAGAGGCTACTTTTGCACGACGAATGTAATCAAGTAGTGATGTCTTACCATGGTCGACGTGACCCATGATAGTAACCACTGGAGCACGTGATTCAAGTTTAACTTCGCCATTACGGTCAGCAAGTACTTGATGCTCAAGCTCGTTTTCGCGAGTTAGGATAACTTTATGTCCCATCTCTTCGGCAACAAGCTGGGCAGTTTCTTGATCGAGGACTTGGTTAATAGTAACCATAGAGCCCATCTTCATCATCTGCTTAATGATTTCTGTCGCTTTAATTGACATCTTTGAAGCTAGTTCAGAAACTGAAACTGTTTCACCGATGCTAACTTCTGCCTTTACAACAACAGCTGACTTGTTGAACGCGTGATCCATTGATTCAGGTGCTACGCTGCGCGTATTACGTGAATTACGTGAATTACGGCTATCGCGACGGTTGTCTTTACCGCGCTTACCTTTACCACCTGGGCGACCAGAACCGGCATTAGCATTAGCGTTAGCATTAGGAGCTGCATTGTTACCAGCATTTGCAGAAGGTTTACGTGGACGACGTCCACTCTTTTCTGCTTTTGCATCGGCTGTATCTTCAGCAGCACGTGCTTCTGTCGAGGTGGTCACATGGTGATCACCCGTCTTTTCAGCTTCTTTACGTGCTTTTTCTTCATCAGCCCAACGCTTAGCGTTTTCTTCAGCAAGACGACGCGCTTCTTCTGTCGCGGCAACTGATTCAACATCAGCCTTAGCGATAGCAACTTCATCTTTAGCAGCTTGAAGCTTATCAGCTTCATCTGTAGCGGCTTTTTCATCTGCAGTTTGCACTGGAGCAGCTTCTTTCTTTGCTACTTTAGCAGTCGCTTTCGCGGCTTTTGCTTCTTCATCAGCTTTGTTCTTCGCTTCAGTTTCAGCTTTTGCTGTCGCAGCTTTAGCGTCTTCTTCAGCTTTTGCTGCTGCAGCAAGCTCTGCTTCTTGCGCTTCATCACGCTTAACAAAAGTACGCTTTTTACGCACTTCTACTTTAACGTCTTTTGATTGACCGCCACTGCCTGCAACGCTCAAAGTCGACACTGACTTGCGTTGAAGTGTCATTTTAGTTGGTGCAGCTTCGCCACCGTGTTGCTTCTTAAGAAAATCAAGCAACTGCTGTTTTTCAGATTCTGAAACCGTATCATTTGTCGATTTCTTAATGCCAGCCTGAGAAAACTGTTCGACGAGTCGATCAGCGCTTTTCCCAACTTCTGCGGCTAGTTTGTCTACTGTAGTATCTGCCATGTATAAATTCCCCTCTGTTGATCGACTTATGCTTCTTCGCCAAACCAACAGATATTACGGGCAGCCATAATGAGCTCACCTGCTTTTGCTTCTGTTAATTCTACAATTTCGATCAAATCATCAATGCCTTGTTCGGCTAAATCTTCTAGCGTGATTACGCCTTTGCTTGCCATTACGAATGCCGAGTGTTTATCCAAACCTTCTAACGCTAGAAGGTCATCACTTGGTGAAACACCGTCAAGTGCTTCCTCAGTCGCAAGTGCGCGAGTCGAGATCGCCGCTTTTGCACGTTCTCTTAAAGACTCGACGGTATCTTCGTCAAATCCATCTATTTCTAATAGTTCTGATGTTGGTACGTAAGCAATCTCTTCTAAAGAGGTAAAGCCTTCGTCAGCCAGAACTTGAGCAAACTGTTCATCAACGTCTAGCGCCTGAATCAGTAAATTAACCACTTTAGCGCTTTCCGCTTGGTGCTTAACTTTCATGTCATTAACCGTCATGACGTTTAGTTCCCAACCAGACAGTTGAGTCGCTAGACGAATATTCTGACCATTACGACCAATTGCTTGCGCTAGGCTATCAGCCTCTACAGCGATATCCATTGAGTGGTTGTCTTCATCTACGATGATTGACGCCACGTCAGCAGGTGCCATACAGTTAATAACATACTGCGCTGGGTTATCGTCCCAAAGAACGATATCAACACGTTCACCGCCAAGCTCGTTTGAAACGGCTTGAACACGTGCGCCACGCATACCAACACACGCACCGATAGGATCGATACGACGGTCGTTAGATTTTACTGCAATCTTTGCACGTGAACCTGGATCACGAGCTGCGCCCATGATTTCGATCATCTCATCGGCAATTTCAGGTACTTCAACACGGAAAAGCTCAATCAGCATTTCAGACTTAGTGCGTGTTAGAAATAACTGAGCGCCACGCGCTTCTGGACGTACAGAGTAAAGCAATGCACGTACACGATCACCTGGTCGGAAAGACTCACGAGTGAGCAAGTCTTCTTTGAACAATACGCCATCGGCATTACCGCCCAAATCAACAACAACACTTTCGCGATTACTTTTCTTAACCACACCGACAATTAACTCACCTTCGCGATCGCGAAATTGGTCAACAATCTGAGCGCGTTCAGCTTCACGTACTTTTTGTACGATAACTTGCTTTGCCGTTTGCGTCGTAACACGGTCGAATGCTACTGAATCGATTTCATCTTCAATAAAGCCGCCAAGCTCAATTTCAGGTTCATCATATACTGCCGCTTCGAGAGTAATTTCACGGAAAGGGTTTTCTAATGGCTCGCCAGTGTCTTCAACAACCATCCAACGACGGAATGTTTCATAGGCACCAGTTTTGCGATCAATAGCAACACGAACTTCGATGTCACCTTCATATTTTTTCTTGGTTGCTGTGGCTAGTGCAACTTCCAACGCTTCAAAAATCTTTTCGCGTGGTACACCTTTTTCATTCGAAACAGCCTCAGCGACTAGCAGGATCTCTTTATTCATTCTCTTGCCTCGTTCACCTTGAATTCATCAAAACTTAGCGATTAAATTGCCTTTACGGATGTTATCCAAAGCAACTATCAGTTCATTACCCTCTACTGACAGAGTGAGCATTTGCCCCTCGACGCCAATAACGGTACCTTTCAAATTACGACCGCCTGCGACAGGCATCGTTAATTGTACTTTTACAGTTTCGCCGGTATAGAGCAGATATTGTTCAGCAGTGAACAATGGCCGATCGACACCAGGCGAAGAAACTTCTAGCGTGTACTCAGTTGAGATTGGGTCTTCAACATCCATAACAGCACTAACTTGACGACTGGTATCGGCACAGTCATCAACAAAAATACCTTTTTCATTGTCTATATATAGACGCAAGATAGAGTGCTTACCTGCTTGAATATATTCCAAGCCCCAGAGCTCGTGACCTAATGCTTCAACTGGCGCTTTGAGCATCTCTACCAGTTTGCGTTCTAATGTAGCCAAGGTTACCCCTCAGAAAAACAAAAAAGGGCCTAATTAGCCCCAGTAAAAAGTCACTTTCATGACCGTTTTGTAACTCCCAGATAACAAAAAACCCCGTAATGACGAGGTTGATATATCCAGAAACCTGTAACAGTATAGGATCTAAATCCTTTACTGGGAAGCTGGTTGCGGGGGCCGGATTTGAACCGACGACCTTCGGGTTATGAGCCCGACGAGCTACCATACTGCTCCACCCCGCGACAACTTGTGCAAGTATATTGAGAATTACCTCGACTTGCAATAATAAAGCGCTTTATATACCACTTTATTATCTTTGACTTGGTCATTAAACAAAATCAAAGATTTGGTGCGGATGGGGGGACTTGAACCCCCACGAGCTTGCGCTCACCAGCCCCTCAAGCTGGCGTGTCTACCAATTCCACCACATCCGCATAATTTGTACATCGATTGTTTTTACTAATGACTACGTTAAGAGGTTAATAGTCATTTAAACAATCTCTATTAATCAATCGATTAATAGTCCCCATAAAAATCTATGGGTTAGTCAGGGATTTTATCTTCTGACTTTGCAGCTTCTTGCTGAACTTGCTCAACAGCTTGTGCTGCATCGCTACCTAAATCGTTCCAAGCGTCTTCAGCTTGTGTGTGATTTGCACTTAAGTTACCAATGGTTAAACTTAGAGCAAAAAAACCAATTGCTAAAACAGCTGTTGAACGAGTCAAGAAGTTACCAGAACCTGATGAACCAAACAGAGTATTTGATGCGCCGGCGCCAAAAGAGGCTCCCATATCTGCACCCTTACCTTGCTGGATTAAAATAAGTCCTACTAGACCTATAGCAACCAACAAGTATATAACCATTAGAACTTCATACATATTTATGCGCTCATCGCTATCGTACATAGACTGAGAAATTCAGTAGCATTGAGGCTTACACCGCCAATCAAGCCACCGTCTACATCAGGCTGCGCAAATAAATCCGCAGCATTACTCGGTGTTACGCTACCACCGTACAAAATCCTGATATTTTCTCCGATAAAGGGAGAAACTTCAGACAGGCGTTTGCGAATAAACGCATGAACTTCTTGTGCCTGCTCTGGTGTAGCACTCTTACCTGTTCCTACAGCCCAAAGCGGCTCATAGGCGATAATAGCGTTGTCAAAAGCCATGGTGCCATTTTTTTCAATGACAATATCTAACTCTTCGGCAATAACTTCAAAAGTTCTTCTTGCTTCACGAGCTGGACCTGATTCACCAACACATAATATCGGCGTCAAACCATGTTTTTGAGCAGCAGCAAATTTCTCTGCTACGATGTCACTCGTCTCTCCGTACATACGGCGACGTTCTGAATGTCCGATAATAACATACCGGCATCCTGAATCTTTTAACATCTGCCCAGATATTTCACCAGTATAAGCTCCGAAGTCATGTTGACTGACATTCTGCGAACCCATTCTGACAAGACAACCGTTTAAGGCTTCTTTATTTTCATCTAGCAGCTGTCGAACACTTTCTAAGTAAATAGAAGGCGGACACAATACCACTTCAGCTGAATCATTTTGGAGCTTGGTAGCGAATTTTTTGAATAGCTCTTGTGCAAGTTGCGCACTGCCATTCATTTTCCAATTACCAGCAACCATCGGACGTCTAAGTGCCATCACGGTCTCCTCTGAAAGCGGCGTGAATAATATCGAACCACTTGTTAAGTTACAATAGCTAAAAGCGTAATTTTTAATAAACTAGGCGAGAACGCATATTTTTTACGCGACTAAGGAGTTATATTCACAATGCAACTCCTTTAAACAGCTTTATCAACGTTTATGCGCTCAAACTCAGTTGAACATTTAGACTAAGTTGCGAACTGCATCAGCAATTTCATTAGCAAATTTGGTCACATCATTTTCATCATCACCTTCAACCATCACTCGAAGCAAAGGTTCAGTGCCTGATTTACGCAATAATACTCGACCTCTAGCGCCAAGTTTTCGTTCAACTTCAACTTTAGCGGCTAACACTTCAGCGGACGTTAATGGGTCATCAGCACCCTCAAAGCGCACATTGACCAACACTTGAGGCAGCATGGTAATACCGACGGTTAAGTCCTCTAGGTTGGCATTTTGACGACGCATGGCAGCAAGGACCAAGATCCCCGCTACAATACCATCACCCGTTGTACCATGATCTAAGTTTAAAATATGGCCAGAATTCTCCCCCCCGATACGCCAATCGTGCTCTTTGAGCAGTTCCATTACGTAGCGGTCGCCCACTTTTGAACGAACAAACGGAATATCGAGCGCTTGAAGAGCAAGATCTAAGCCTAAGTTAGACATCAATGTTCCGACAACTCCCCCCCGCAGTACACCGCGCTTTTGCGCATCACAAGCCAAGATGTAGAGAATTTCATCGCCATCAATCACTCGTCCATGGCGGTTAACCATCATGATCCGGTCACCGTCACCATCGAGTGCAATACCAAGGTCGGCATTTTCTGCCAGTACAGTTTCGCAAATTTTAGCCGTTGAGGTTGCGCCCACATTATCATTAATGTTCAAGCCATTTGGCTTATCACCAATGGCGACAACTTCAGCACCGAGTTCTTTAAATACACTAGGGGCGATGTGGTACGTTGCGCCATGAGCACAATCGACAACAATTTTTAAGCCACTTAATGTTTGTTCTGCTGGGAAATGACTTTTACAATATTCGATATAACGACCCGCGGCGTCATCGATACGAGAAACTTTGCCTAAAAGGTGTGACTCTACACAGGTTAATGGCTTTTCCAATTCTGCTTCGATTTCGAGTTCTACCGCATCATCAAGTTTGCTGCCATCGGTATAGAAAAACTTAATGCCATTATCATAATAAGGATTATGTGATGCACTAATCACAATGCCAGCTTCTGCACGGAATGTTCGCGTCAAATAAGCAACGGCAGGTGTTGGCATTGGACCTATCAGCATGACATCAAGGCCTGCGGCTGAAAGCCCAGCCTCGAGTGCTGATTCAAATAGATAACCAGAAATGCGGGTGTCTTTACCTATAATCACTTTATGCGTACCCGTTCGGGATAACACTCTTCCTGCAGCCCAGCCCAGCTTAAGCGCTAACTCAGGGGTCATTTTGCCCGCACCTACTTTACCGCGAATACCGTCAGTACCAAAAAATTGTCTTTGTTTCACGAAAACTCCAAAATTAATAACGGTGGGTAGAAAGGAATGCCCAGATCCTACCCAATCATACTTCATTTAGGCTAAGCGAGTGCTCAGCCTAAATCCTTGTAATTTTTTGTTGCACTTAACACAGCCATCATGTCGGCGGTTTCTTGTACATCATGCACTCGCACAATACTTGCGCCCGCCTGTACTGCCAACATATTAGCAGCAAGGGAGGCACTTAGTCTTTGTGACACTTCACGATTAAGTAGTTGCCCAAACATGCTTTTTCGAGACATTCCAGCCAAAATTGGCAGCTCAAATGTACTCAATTCAGCTAAACGCTGCAGTATCTCGTAATTATGCGCTAATGACTTGCCAAAACCAAATCCTGGATCGAGCACAATATTCGCTCGTTTGACTCCCGCTTGAAGACAAGCCTCAATACGCCACTCAAAAAACTGAGCAATATCCTTAACAACGTCTTCATAAACTGGCGCTTGTTGCATGGTTCGAGGTTGACCTTGCATATGCATTAGGCAAACAGGGACGCCAAGCTCAGCTGCCGCCACTAATGCACCAGGTTCTTGCAGTGCCCGAACATCATTAATCAGGTGCGCCCCCGCAGCAACTGCGGCTCTCATTACCACAGGCTTGCTAGTATCGATTGAGATCCATACATTATGAGTTTTAGCGACATACTCTATCAGCGGAATAACTCGGTCGAGCTCATCAGCTTCAGAGACATCCTTAGCCCCCGGTCTTGTAGACTCGCCACCAATATCAATAAAAGTCGCCCCTTGAGCAACCATAGTATCGGCTTGATGGCAGGCGCTCGCTATTGAGGCGAACTCGCCACCGTCAGAAAAAGAATCTGGGGTAACATTAAGGATCCCCATAATCACGGCAGTGGATAAATCTAACGCTTTATCACCACTAGTTAATATCGACAAAATAAAGCTCCATAAACAAGAAAACCCCATAAAGGGGTCTTCTAAAATTGTCTAAAGATTACTTAGCAGGTGATTCGTCCGCATCACTTACATCCGTTTGACTATCTTCAGTATCCTTAACATCTTCTTTCTTTTCAGAAGAAGCGTCATTACTGTCATTATCCTTAGACTGCTTATCTTTTTCCCATTCAGCAGGTAAACGCACTTCACGACGTTTCATCAAATCATCAATTTGATTCGAGTCTATCGTTTCATACTTCATCAGCGCATCTTTCATCGCATGAAGGATGTCCATATTCTCGGTAAGATACACTTGCGCTCTATCGTAGTTAGACGATATCAGCAGCTTAACTTCAGCATCGATAATACGCGCAGTGTCATCTGACATATGTTGCGACTTACCCATGCTGCGTCCAAGGAAGACTTCATTCTCATCTTCAGCATAGAGTACTGGGCCTAACTTGTCAGAGAAGCCCCACTGGGTCACCATATTACGTGCTATTGATGTCGCATATTTAATATCCTGCGAAGCACCCGTAGACACTTTCTGGCTACCGTAGATAATCTCTTCGGCTAAACGACCACCATAGGCAACTGAAATCTGGCTTTCTAGTTTCTGTCTGCTTTGGCTAATAGCATCCGCTTCAGGCAAAAAGAAAGTCACACCCAACGCTCGACCGCGTGGAATAATAGTCACCTTATGCACAGGATCATGCTCTGGCACTAAACAACCGACAATCGCATGACCTGCTTCATGGTAAGCGGTCATCTCTTTTTCAGCTTCAGACATCACCATAGTGCGGCGCTCTGCACCCATCATGATCTTGTCTTTAGCACTTTCGAACTCTTCCATGCCCACGACGCGGCGACTGTTACGAGCTGCAAATAATGCCGCTTCGTTCACAAGGTTAGCAAGGTCTGCACCAGAGAAACCTGGCGTACCACGAGCAATAACACTTGCCTTAACACCGTCAGCCAATGGCACTTTGCGCATATGGACTTTAAGAATTTGCTCACGACCACGAACGTCAGGCAGACCCACAACAACTTGACGGTCAAAACGACCTGGACGTAGTAACGCTGCATCTAACACGTCTGGACGGTTAGTCGCGGCGATGACAATGACGCCTTCGTTGCCTTCAAAACCATCCATTTCAACCAGTAGTTGGTTCAATGTTTGCTCACGTTCATCATGACCACCACCAACACCCGCACCACGCTGGCGACCTACGGCATCAATTTCATCAATGAAGATAATGCAGGGAGCAGACTTTTTAGCTTGCTCAAACATGTCACGGACTCGAGATGCACCAACACCCACAAACATTTCAACGAAGTCTGAACCTGAAATGGTAAAGAAAGGCACTTTAGCTTCACCCGCAATGGCTTTAGCAATTAGCGTCTTACCGGTACCTGGTGGGCCAACAAGTAACACACCAGTAGGAATTCGTCCGCCTAACTTTTGGAAACGCGTTGGCTCTTTTAAGTAATCAACCAATTCTTTAACGTCTTCTTTCGCTTCGTCACAACCAGCAACGTCAGCAAAAGTCGTTTTAATTTGGTCTTCGCTCATCAATTTGGCTTTACTCTTACCAAATGACATTGCGCCTTTACCACCACCGCCTTGCATCTGACGCATGAAGAAAATCCATACCCCGATAAGCAGCAGCATAGGGAACCAAGAGATAAAGATTTGAGTTAAGAAACCCGACTCTTCTGCTTCTTGTCCTTTCATCATAATGCCTTTACGGGCTAGATCATTGATCAAGTCAAGATCTGGCATTGGCATAATAGTGGTGAACTTCTCTCCAGTACGCTTTGTTCCTTCAATCGTACGTTGATCGCTTTTCACTTCGACAGTATTAATCTGCCCGTCACGAACATCGTCTAAAAAGGTAGAATAATCCATCTTCTGCTTGGTAGAAGAAGAGGGGGAATAGCCCTGAAACACTGCCATCAACACAACCGCGATGACAACCCAGAGAATTAAATTTTTAGCCATGTCACTCAAATTACTCGACCTCTTTTTAAAGTCTTTCGAAAACTAATGTTAGAGTACTTACGATAGATTACTATAACTTGTACCCCGTCGCCACAAGATAGACCTCACGTGATCGTGCTCGCGATGAATCCGGCTTACGTGTTTTAACGGTTTTAAATGCTTGTTTAACTAATTTCATGTACTCGTCAAAGCCCTCCCCCTGAAAGACTTTAACAGCAAAACAGCCATTAGGTGCCAAAACTTGATGGCACATATCTAATGCGAGTTCGACTAAATACATAGCACGAGGTTGATCGACCCCGCCAGTACCACTCATGTTTGGCGCCATATCAGATAATACGACATCCACTTTAGCATCACCAACTCGCGTCAGCAGCGCTTCAAGTACGTTCTCTTCGCGGAAATCACCTTGTAGGAAATCGACCCCAACAATCGGGTCCATAGGTAAAATATCGCACGCGATCACTTTACCTTTGTCGCCAGCAAGTTTAACAACCACTTGCGACCATCCTCCAGGTGCTGCGCCTAAATCGACCACAGTCATGCCGGATCGTATAAGTTTATCTTTCTCTTGGATCTCCTCTATCTTAAAGGCCGCTCGCGACCTAAAGCCGCGCTTTTGCGCTAACTTGACATAGTGATCATCGAAATGTTCTTGCATCCAGCGTGAAGAGCTGGCGGTTCGTTTTTTACCTGACATTTAAAATCCGCAACAATTGAGAGTTACACAAAGCATATATAAGGGTAGAATAGCGGCTTTTCAACAGTAACTCAGCATAAAGTTGGTATAAATGAACTTAACAACCAAACAAAAACAGCACTTAAAGGGCTTAGCGCATAATTTAAAGCCTGTAGTGATGCTTGGTGGCAACGGCCTGACTGAAGGTGTACTGGCTGAAATTGATAGTGCACTCTCTCATCATGAATTGATCAAAGTGAAAGTAGCCTCTGGTGACAGAGAGCTTAAAAATGCAATCGTCGACGCCATCGTACGTGAAACCCAAGCTGAAAAAATACAGCTTATCGGTCACGTCTTAGTACTGTTCCGACAGTCTGAAGAAATGAAAATTGCTGTGCCTAAGGCAAAGTAATTAGCAAAGTAATTAGCAAAGTAATTAGCAAAGTAATTAGCAAAGTAATTAGCAAAGTTTCTTTTAAAAAAGAAAAGTTTGCAAGATAAATAAAAAAAGCCGCTGATTATTCAGCGGCTTTTTTTTGTGTGTTTTTTTATGGAGCGTCACATATAGGCTTTACTTTATAATGCTCGGAGTTAACTTTCAGCAACTCAGGCAAGCTGGTCCCGATAGAAATTGACGAGAAGGTACCAATCACAATGCCAAGAAACATTGCTATTGAAAAACTCTCTAAAGGGCCACCGCCCATTATCCACAATGCAGAAACGGTGATTAATGTTGTGCCACTCGTCACCATGGTGCGAGAGAATGTCGCCTGTACCGCTCGACTGCATACCGCTTCAACCGCCATTTTAGGCTTAGAGGTTAATAGCTCTCTGATCCGGTCTGCGATAATAATTGAGTCATTTAGCGAATACCCCAAAATAGCTAACACTGCTGCGAGTACAGTAAGGTTAAACTCCATCTGAGTTAACGCAAAGAATGCCAAGACAAAAGCCACGTCATGAAATAGTGCCAATAGTGCACCACTGGCAAGACGCCATTCAAAACGAAAACTTAGATAGCCGAGGATACATAACATCGCAACCAAAAGTGCTAAGCCTCCCTGCTCTGCTAACTCTTGGCCTATTTGCGGCCCAACGATACTCGAATTGAGCACTTCTATATTATGAGTCAATGGCGCCAGAACACGGGTGATACTCGAACTAGATTCAGCGTTAACTTGGCTATATCTCAGCACCCAACGTCCAGCTTCACCCGCCGAAATAACACTCACATCTTGATCTGAGTGTTGCGCTAGTAGCTCACTTATCTGAGCGGCCTTGATATTGCTATCAAGCTTCACCTCTGTAACCACACCGCCGGTGAAGTCTAAACCCCAATTAAAACCATTAACCAAGATAATTCCGACGGAGCAGAACATTATCACTAAAGACATTAGGCTAGATAAGTAGCGCGCTTTAGTTAACTTACTCAATTTTTTAAAATTCATATTACACCTTCACATCGCGACTAAAATCGCGTCCATAAACCCAATTAACTAATGCTCTTGAAGCAAAAATACCGGTGAACATACTCGTTAATAACCCCAGCCCTAAGGTCAAAGCAAACCCTTGAATAGGACCATTACCGATTGAGTACAACACTATAGCGGTGATCATCGTGGTAAAATTGGCATCTATAATGGTGGACAAAGCGCTGTCAAAGCCTCTATCAATCGCATGCGCAAAGCTCTTCCCCTCTTTTAACTTATCTTTAATCCTTTCAAAAATAAGTACATTGGTATCAACCGCCATACCAACCGTTAATACCAGTCCCGCAATACCGGGTAAGGTCAACACTGCCCCAGGGATCAACGCTAACAGGCCAAATAGCAAAACCATGTTTGCAACTAACGCAATATTTGCTATCCAACCGAGTCGACGATACCAAAGCCCCATAAATAACAAGGTAAACGCCATTCCTAAAGCAAGTGCCGAAAAGCCATTAGTAATGTTTTCTTCGCCTAAGCTCGGGCCAATAGTACGCTCCTCAACGATAGTCACTGGCGCAGTCATAGAGCCTGCTCGAAGTAATAAAGCCAGCTGCTGTGCACTGGCATAGTCACCCGCACCCGTAATGCTAAAACGATCACTGAGCTGAGACTGAATCGTTGCTACACTAATCACTTCTGTGGTTTGCCTTATCTGGCCTTTATCATCTCGGCTATATTCACTGTATGAGGTCGCCATTGGTTTGCCGATATTGTCACGAGAGAAGTTCGACATGATTTTTCCACCTTCACGATCGAGGTGAATAACGACTTCCGGTAAGCCCATTTCACCTAAAGATGCCCTAGCATCAATGATGTGCTCGCCACCTAAAACTGGCTTCCTTGCCACATAGACTGGTGCTTTCTGCTCATCAAATAACACTTTGGCATTCACAGAGCCCGGTTGCATAACCTGATAAAAGGCTAGGCTCGCCGTTGCGCCAATGACCGATTTAGCCGCCGCTGGATCTTGCACACCTGGCAGCTCAATTCTTATGCGGTGCTCGCCTTGACGCTGCACAACAGCTTCAGTTATCCCGAGCTGCTCAATACGACTGCGCATAATTTGCAGATTTTGTTTTACGATCAAATCGCGAATATTAATTTTTTCACTCGCTAATAGATCCACATTAAGCGCACTATCACCCGCATTCGTTACCTGCCAATTTGGATATTGCTGCTTAACGAATTGTCTTAGCGCCTGCCTTTGGTTTGGATCTGAGACTGAGATGTTTACCTTTCCACTCGAGTGTTGCTGGACCTTGGCGCCATAAAGAGACTCCCCGCGAATAAATTGCCTCACTGATTCAACAAGAGCGTCGTAATGCACTGTGTAAACAGGTTCAATTTCTACATCAAGTAAGAACTGCACTCCACCTCTAAGATCTAAGCCAAGTTTAATTGGCGAAAAGCCTAGAGATAGCAACCAATTGGGTGCATCAGGTGCCAGTGTTAGAGTCAACTCTGAAGGATCTGCAACTTGCTCGGAGAGCATCGTTTTAAGCTGGGACTGCTGCGAGTTATCATCGAGTACGATCAGTGTTTCCCCCTTAGCTTGGTCAATACGTTTGACGTTAACGCCCTGGGACTCCAGCAAATGGTGTAACGCTAAAGAGTTAACTTTTAGACCCGCTTTCGCACCGATTTGCACGGCGGCATCTTCACCATAAAAAGTGGGCAATGCACTGAATAACATAATGATAATGGTGACTAGTAACAGCACATACTTCCATGCACTGTAATGATTTAAAATCGTCGATTTGTTATTTTCTCTCATATTGTCTTGCTCTTTATATTCACTAGTAACGCGATAAATATTGGCAGTTATCCCAGTAGGTACTGGCAAATGCAATATTGCTTTATTAGCTATCGAGAGAGTGATTGAGTCCAAGCTTACTTGGCATCAAATTCCAATATAAAAATCAGACGCGGATATATAATCGACATAAAACGTCAATTTCAAACGTCTAAAACAGATATTGATGACAATTAGGCAACAAAGGACAAATACAGTTTCACCAGTGACCGCTCACATCTATTCACGATGGAGCGCTAAGTGTAAATTTGACTTTGGAATAACTGCTAGCAACCGTTCTCGATAGTTAAGCCAACGGGCTTATCGATACTTAGCTAAGGGAGCGGGAGTGAGAAAAACGGTACAGTAAATTAGATTCTTTCCATGCAGAAAGTCGATGAGAAGCGCTTTCAATATGCAGCAACCAATCCACGGTAGGCTTGACATCTATTCGATATCCAACAGTTAAAGAAGGGATCGGGGGGGATAAAAACTCAAAGGCTAACAGATAGCTTGGACGATTTCGTAGCGGATCGTGTTGCGAAAAACTGATAAAACGTTGCGACACCAACGGGGCATATTCAGAGCCGTCGCCTTCAGTCTGCTTGGCTTGCTTGTTTTGAAACCTTAAAAGCATATTGCTGGATAGATTATGCAACTGCTGGCTATCTGGAGCGATCGAAGTGTGACTATAAAATCCAAGCGCCACTTCAGACAGAGTAAGATCTAAAGTAACAAAGCCGATGTCATTATTTTGATTTGGCACTGATGCACTCGCAGACATAGGAGTGAGAAATAATCCCCCTATGAATAGCAAAATGAATCCAAACCGCCAAAATAACTGCACTATTTTTTGCCTATATTCAGGTATATCTATTAAGATTTATATACTAAGCGTAGCGCTCAGCTTATACAAACTTTTAATAGCATCACAATAAAAATCTCATAAAAAAACCGCTAAACAGCGGTTTTCTTTAATATCTAATCAATTAAGTTAGATATATTGGACTTTAATAATTTCAAAGTCGTTGGTACCACCGGGTGTAGTGATCGAGATTTCATCATCAACACTCTTACCAACCAAACCACGTGCGATAGGTGAGCTCACTGAAAGTAAATTCTCTTTCACATTAGCTTCATCTTCACCCACGATGCGATAGGTCACTTCTTCATCAGTATCGACGTTTAAGATCGTCACTGTAGTACCGAAAATAACTCGACCTGTATTAGGCATGTCCGTCACATCAATAACTTGTGCATGAGACAGTTTACCTTCGATATCACGAACTCGAGCTTCACATAGCCCTTGCTCTTCTCGAGCAGCGTGGTATTCAGCGTTTTCTTTCAAATCGCCTAGCTCACGCGCTTCACCGATTGCTTGTGCAATTTTCGGACGACGGTCAAATTTCAAAATCTCTAATTCTTTACGTAGTCGTTCAGCACCGACGACTGTCATTGGAACCTTACTCATAAGCTTCTTTCGTCTCCTTTAAAACAAAAGCAGTCCTCGCTGACGGGTCAATTTGTCAACGTGGCAATAATCTGTGGAATTGCGCTATTGTAAACGCTGAGGGCAAAAGTTGCACCTGCAGAATTTATAGAGCTTACTCAACCTTGGCAATACTTACTAGCAAAGTCAGATAAATCTTTATTAATCGAGAGTCCGTTCACCTAATTTGCACCTTTACTTCTACCTCAGCTTTATTCGCCTGCAGTGAGCGCTAGTAACATAGAAGTTGTACCGGGGTTTCTATCCATATCTATCGTTTCGGTATAATCCCGTAAATAAATCATAAAAAAGGCCGCAAAAAATGCGGCCTTTTTTGCATCACTTAAATTTACTTAGTAATACGTTTATGTAGCTCTTGCACTGACGTCACATTTGAACGGGAATCGGCAGCATGCGCCATACACGTTGCAAATGCAGCATTCAATGTCGTGGTGTAATTCACTTTATAGCGCAGTGCACCGCGGCGAAGTTGACGTGAATCTTCAATCGCCTTACGACCTTCAGTGGTATTAACAATGTAGGTATATTCGCCATTCTTAATACGGTCAAGAATATGCGGACGACCTTCGTGTACCTTGTTCACTAGACGTGGGTTAATACCCGCTTCGCCTAAAATAACTGCAGTACCGTGAGTCGCATCAATTTCATAACCCAGCTCAATCAACTTAGCGGCTAAATCGGCAACGCGCGCTTTATCACTGTTACGAACAGACAATAATGCGCGGCCTGATTTTGGCACTTCACACGTCGCACCAAGCTGCGCTTTAGCATAAGCTTCGGCAAACGAGTCACCCACACCCATCACTTCACCGGTAGAGCGCATTTCAGGGCCGAGCAATGGGTCAACACCAGGGAACTTGTTAAACGGCAATACCACTTCTTTTACAGAGAAAAACGGTGGGATCACTTCCTCAGTAATATTCTGTGACTTAAGGCTTTGACCCGCCATAACACGTGCCGCAATCTTGGCTAACGGGACGCCTGTCGCTTTCGATACAAAAGGAACGGTACGCGCTGCACGAGGATTAACTTCAATCATGTAGATTTCGTCATCTTTGATGGCAAACTGTACGTTCATCAAACCGATAACGCCAAGTTCCATGGCTAACTTACCCACTTGCACACGCATACGATCTTGAATATCTTGGCTCAAGCTATATGGAGGTAAAGAACAACCAGAGTCACCAGAGTGAACGCCCGCTTGCTCGATATGTTCCATGATAGAACCGATAACTACAGTTTCACCGTCACAAATTGCATCGATATCGACTTCAATCGCATTATCAAGGAATCTGTCTAGCAATACTGGTGATGCATTTGAAACACTCACTGCTTCATTGAAATAACGACGCAAATCTTGTTCATCATAAACAATCTCCATTGCGCGGCCACCCAATACATAAGATGGACGAACCACTAATGGATAACCGATACGCTCGCCAGAGATCACAGCGCCTTCAACGGTCGTTACCGTATCATTTTCAGGTTGCTTCATGTTTAAACGCACAATCGCTTGCTGGAAACGTTCGCGGTCTTCAGCACGGTCAATGGCATCTGGACTGGTACCAATAATGGGTACGCCAGCGGCTTCAAGATCACGGGCTAACTTAAGCGGTGTTTGACCACCGTACTGCACGATAACGCCTTTTGGCTTCTCGATACGCACGATTTCAAGTACATCTTCAAAAGTAATAGACTCAAAATACAGACGATCTGAAGTGTCGTAATCGGTAGATACCGTTTCAGGGTTACAGTTAACCATGATGGTCTCGTAACCGTCTTCACGTAACGCTAACGCCGCGTGTACACAACAGTAATCAAATTCAATACCTTGACCGATTCGGTTAGGTCCGCCGCCCAATATCATGATTTTTTCACGATTTGATGGGTTAGCTTCGCACTCTTCTTCATAAGTTGAGTACATGTATGCGGTATCGGTTGCAAACTCAGCGGCGCAAGTATCAACACGCTTGTAAACCGGATGAATTTCAAAACGAGTACGTAATTTACGCACTTCAGTCTCGCTAACACCGGCAAGCGCTGCTAAGCGCGAATCGGCAAAACCCTTGCGTTTAAGCTTACGTAAAGTATCTTTGTCTAAACCCGCAAAGCCCGCTTCGGCAACTTGTGTTTCAGACTTAAGTAAGTCTTCAATTTGCACTAGGAACCAAGGGTCAACATTGGTTAAACCAAAGATATCCTCAACCGACAAACCTAAACGGAATGCATCAGCAATATACCAAATACGCTCTGCACCAGGTTCTTTTAGCTCATGACGAATACGCGACATAGCATCAGGTTCAGTGATATCAATCTCTGGACAAAGACCGTTTTTACCAACTTCAAGACCACGTAGTGCTTTTTGCAGTGACTCTTGGAAAGTACGGCCAATCGCCATCACTTCACCGACTGACTTCATCTGTGTTGTTAGACGGTCATTAGCACCGGCAAACTTTTCGAAGTTAAAGCGGGGTAATTTAGTCACAACGTAATCAATTGCAGGTTCAAAAGATGCTGGCGTAGCACCACCTGTAATGTCGTTGCTTAGCTCGTCTAACGTATAGCCAATCGCCAACTTGGCAGCGATTTTAGCGATAGGGAAACCTGTCGCTTTAGACGCTAATGCAGATGAGCGCGATACACGTGGGTTCATCTCGATGATAACCATACGGCCATCTTCAGGGTTGATACCAAACTGTACGTTAGAACCACCGGTTTCAACACCAATCTCACGTAGCACTGCAAGTGATGCATTACGCATCAATTGGTACTCTTTGTCAGTTAAGGTTTGTGCTGGAGCAACGGTGATGGAATCACCGGTGTGCACACCCATTGGGTCGAAGTTTTCAATGGCACAGACAATGATACAGTTATCATTACGGTCACGTACCACTTCCATTTCGTACTCTTTCCAACCAATCAAAGATTCGTCGATAAGCAGTTCGCTGGTCGGAGAAAGATCCAGACCTTGAGAACAGATATCTTCAAATTCTTCTTTGTTGTACGCGATGCCGCCACCGCTGCCGCCCATGGTGAATGATGGGCGAATAATACATGGATAGCCGACTTCTGCTAATACAGCGCGAGCTTCATCCATATTATGAGCGATACCGGCACGAGGACATTCAAGTCCAATCGACTTCATCGCCTTATCAAAACGGCTGCGGTCTTCCGCTTTATCGATTGCATCGGCTGTAGCGCCAATCATATCGACATTGAACTCTTTTAGTACGCCACGGCTTTCAAGCTCGAGAGCACAGTTAAGTGCAGTCTGGCCACCCATTGTTGGTAAGATCGCATCTGGGCGCTCTTTAGCAATAATGTTGCGTACTACTTCCCAGTGAATCGGCTCGATATAAGTTGCATCGGCCATCTCTGGGTCAGTCATAATCGTTGCAGGGTTAGAGTTAACAAGAATAACTCGGTAACCCTCTTCGCGTAGGGCTTTACAGGCTTGAGCGCCTGAGTAGTCAAACTCACAGGCTTGGCCAATAACAATTGGTCCAGCCCCTAGGATAAGAATACTCTTTATATCGGTACGTTTTGGCATTGCTTAAATCTTCTCCCGGATGAGGTTACTACTTGGCGTTCTGGCGATACAGTTCAATCAAGTCAATGAAATGATTAAACAATGGCGCGGCATCATGTGGTCCAGGGCTTGCTTCAGGGTGACCCTGGAAGCTAAACGCTGGCTTATCAGTAAGGTGAATACCTTGCAAAGAACCATCAAACAGTGACTTGTGAGTCACTTTAATATTGGCTGGCAGTGTTGTTTCATCTGCAGCAAAACCGTGGTTTTGACTGGTGATCATTACATTGCCTTGCTCGATATTGCTCACTGGGTGGTTTGCACCGTGATGACCAAATTTCATTTTCAAGGTTTTAGCGCCTGAGGCTAATGCTAATAACTGGTGACCTAAACAGATACCAAAGACAGGAATTTCAGTCTTTAAAATCTCTTGAATCGCCGTAATTGCATAGTCACATGGTTCTGGGTCACCAGGACCATTTGATAGGAAAATCCCATCTGGGTTCATCGCTAACACTGTCGATGCAGGTGTTTGTGCCGGAACAACAGTGACGTCACAGCCACGGTCGACTAACATGCGCAAAATGTTACGCTTAACACCGTAATCATAAGCAACGACTTTATACTTAAGCTCTGCTTCAGTCTTATCTGACGGTAAACCGCCCACAAGACGCCAGCTACCGCTACGCCATTGATAGGCTTCAGTGGTGGTGACTTCTTTGGCTAAATCCATGCCTTTTAAACCAGGGAACGCTTTAGCAGCTGCTAGCGCCTTGGCTTCATCTAAGTCACCCACAAGAATACATCCTGCTTGGGCGCCTTTTTCTCGTAAAATACGAGTCAATTTACGGGTATCAATATCCGCAATACCAACGACGTTGTTGGCCTTTAAGTAGTCACTTAAAGATTGCTGATTTCGAAAATTACTTGCGGTAAGCGGCAAGTCTCGAATAATAAGACCACAAGCATGAACAGATGACGACTCAGTGTCTTCATCATTGGTGCCAGTATTACCGATATGTGGGTAAGTTAAGGTTACGATTTGACGTGAATACGATGGATCAGTCAAAATTTCTTGGTAACCAGTCATTGAAGTGTTAAATACCACTTCACCAACAGACATCCCTTCAGCACCAATTGCAGTGCCAGAAAAAACGGTTCCATCTTCAAGTACGAGTAAGGCAGACTTTGTCAACGCGACCTCCGGAAAGAGCCAAATCATTGAAATACAATGTTTTTTGTGTTTTTTTAAAATACCAACTTTCGATAAAATACGAAATTTTGACAAATTCCGCCGAGTTTATATGGAAAATGGGTATTCGTCTATAGCGGAACTGTGCTTTTAACAAAAATAACTGTTCGCGCAAAAAAAAACCGCTAATAGCGGTTTTTAATATTTATTGTTTTAGGCCAAGGACTTGCTGCATATCATAGAGCCCTTCGCCCTGAACGACCAACCAGGATGCAGCCCGCATCGCTCCATTAGCAAAGGTCATTCGACTCGATGCTTTATGGGTTATTTCGAGTCGCTCGCCAATATCGGCAAACATTGCAGTATGTTCACCAACGATATCGCCAGCGCGTATGGTCGAAAAACCAATGGTTTCTCTATCGCGCTCACCAGTGATCCCTTCTCTGCCATATACGGCACATTTATCCAGATCACGGCCTAACGTTTCAGCGATGACTTCACCCATTTTGAGTGCCGTCCCTGAAGGGGCGTCTTTCTTATAACGGTGGTGGCCTTCGATAATCTCGATATCACTATAATGACCCATCACTTCGGCAGCCACTTCAAGCAGCTTCCACATGAGGTTTACGCCGACAGCCATATTAGGCGCCATCACAATTGGCACTTGTTTAGAGTATGCTGAAATTTGCTCTTTTTGAGCATGATTGAATCCGGTTGTGCCGATAACAATAGCTTTGCCATTGTTAGCACACCAACCAGCATGGATGACACTAGCTTCAGGCGAAGTAAAGTCGATGAGCACATCAAAATCATCAACGGCCTTGTCTAGTGAGTCGGTAATCGCAACATTCATTGCGCCCACACCTGCAAGTTCTCCCGCGTCAACACCCATCAACGTAGAACCCGCACGCTCAATCGCAGCACCTAACAAAATGAGATCATTCTGTTTAGCCGCTTCAATAAGAGTACGTCCCATACGACCACTGCCGCCGGTAATAGCCACTCTTACTTTTTCAGTCATCTCGGTCACTCCTTACAAATGTCAAAAAAAAGCCTAAGTATTAACTTAGGCTTATTGGCTAACTTAGATAATATCTAACAATTCAACTTCGAATACCAAAGCTGAATACGGTGGAATTGAAGCACCCGCTCCACGCTCACCGTATGCTAGGTGATGCGGCACGAACAACTTCCACTTAGAACCGACAGGCATTAGTTGTAATGCTTCAGTCCAACCAGCGATAACGCCAGACACTGGAAATTCAGCAGGCTCGCCACGGGCAACTGAACTATCAAATATATTACCAGAGATGAAAGTACCGTGGTAATGAACACGTACAGTTGAATCATAATCAGGCTTGTCGCCATTACCTTCAGCAATAATTTCATACTGTAGGCCAGATTCAGTGGTCAATATTCCGTCACGTGCAGCGTTATCAACTAGGTACTTATCACCCTCTTCTGATGCAGCGGCAGCGGCAGCTTCTTGCACTTTCTGGATGCGTTGGCTGATTTCAGTAAATGCGACTTGCATATCTTGCATATCAACAATACTTTCTTTACCTTCAAAAGCGTCAGATAGACCCAATTGAGCAGCTGAAATATCGATACCCTCAAATGAGTTAGCAGCGAGTTGCTCACCTAGTTGACGACCAACACCGTAACTTGCTTGCTCTTCAATTGTACTGAACTTATCAGACATAATGATTATTCTCTTAATGATTCAATGAATTTTCGCGCGAAACCTTAGCATATTTTCTGTGATATAGCCCTAAAAAGCGCAGCTATTTTGGCCTTTGACAAGTATCTTTCACACTAACACGGTTAGCCTCATAAAGATGTTGAGCTTTAGCCTGCATTTCCTGTAATGATTCAATGCGCTGGCCATATGATGGGTGGGTAGATAGTAATTCAGGACCTTGTTCACCACCCGCTTTGGCCATATTACGCCACAGTGCTACACTTTCTGCAGGATTAAACCCTGCAGAAGCCATCAATTGTACCCCCATAATATCGGCTTCACTTTCTTGCTCTCGACCATAAGGCAACATATACCCCACTTGAATGCCTAAATCTAAGGCGGCCATATACCCCTCTTGATTTGAAACACCACCAACATCTAGAGCAAGATCCGCAAACTGCATTCCTATTCCAGTCATTTTCGCGCGCGATACTTGCTCATTGCTATGATTAGCCAGAACATGGGCAACTTCATGGCTAATAACCGTCGCCAATTGATCTTCATTGATGGCAACGTTGAGTAAGCCAGTGTAAACACCTATATGCCGACCAGGCAGTGCAAAGGCATTCACTTGTTTAGAGTCGAACACAATAACCTCCCAACGCTGACCTTGCTCTGGTAGCGCCCGTGTAATTCGAGCCGCCACACAATCAACAAATCGGTTCAGTTGAATATCATCGCTAATTTTTTCTGTCTTTTTAAGTTCAACAAAAGATGAGTCCCCTAGCTGCGACATCTCTTGAGCAGAAAACAGCAGTGTTTGATTTCGGCCTGTCGGGGAGTGATGCGTCGCGCAACCTGATATTAGCAATAAGGCGCTAACAATTAGGAGTAATCCTTTCATCGTGGGTTAAATCCATTATTTTTAAGTAAAAAAAAGCCTCGCTATGCGAGGCTTTAGTCGTTCTAAATCGGCCAGTCGATGACTTTTATTAGCTATTCAGATCTTGGAAAAACTTTTTAACACCGTCAAAAAAACCGTCAGCTTTAGGGCTATGTTTTTTTGATTCGCCAGTGAGTGTATCTTCGAATTCACGAAGTAACTCTTTCTGACGCTCATTAAGGTTAACCGGAGTTTCCATTACAACCTTGCATAACAAGTCACCAACAGCGTGACTGCGTACAGACTTAACGCCTTTACCGCGCATACGGAACATACGGCCTGTTTGCGTTTCGGTTGGGATTTTAAGATTAACCTTACCGTCTAATGTCGGTACTTCAATCTCGCCGCCCAACGCCGCCTTGCTAAATGAAATTGGCACTTCGCAATAAAGGTTATTGCCATCGCGCTGGAAAATAGCATGTTCACGTACACTGACCTGAACATATAGGTCACCAGCAGGTGCACCAAACTCACCCGCTTCGCCTTCGCCAGTTAAACGAATACGATCGCCGGTATCAACCCCTGCTGGGATCTTAACAGCCAAGGTTTTGCTCTTCTCAACACGACCTTCGCCATGACACTTATTACAAGGATCTTTAATGATCTTACCGCGACCATGACAAGTAGGACAAGCTTGCTGAACCGCAAAGAACCCTTGACGCATCTGCACTTGGCCTTGGCCATGACAGGTACCACAAGTGGTTGGTGATGAGCCTTTCTTAGCACCACTACCATTACAAGGTTCACACGCGACCAATGTTGGAATGCGCAGTTCTTTGCTTAAACCTTTAACCGCTTCTTCTAAAGACAGTTCAAGGTTGTAACGTAGATCGCTACCACGTGCAGCTTGACGTTGTCCGCCGCCGCCACGACGGCCACCACCGAAGATATCACCAAATACATCGCCAAACACGTCGCCAAAATCAGCACCGCCTTGACCGCCACCACCACGATTAGGATCAACACCAGCATGACCAAACTGATCATAGGCGGCTTTCTTATCGCTGTCGGTAAGGATTTCGTAAGCTTCTTTAACTTCTTTAAAGTTAGCTTCTGCTTCTTTATCACCTGGGTTGCGATCTGGGTGAAACTTCATTGCTAAACGCTTATAAGCTTTTTTCACTTCGCGTTCGCTGGCGTCACGTCCGACACCTAATACTTCGTAAAAATCTCGCTTTGACATAATCTCATGCTTTCTTTGCTGGAGTTACACGAACGGGCGTTAGAGTTTCCTCATAACGCCCGCTAGAATAAATTAGGAGTTATCCGGCATTATTTTTTGTCGTCTTTCACTTCTTCAAACTCAGCGTCAACAACATCATCAGCTGCGTGAGCGTCTTGTTGAGCTTCGTCTGCGCCTTCTGGTTGACCTTGCTGTGCTTGCGCTTTAGCTTGGGCAATTTCCATTAGCTTAGAAGAGGCTTCCATTAGCTCTTGAGTCGCTTTTTCAATCGCTTCTTTGTCATTGCCTTTAGTGGCAGTGTCAACAGCAGCCATTGCAGCTTCAATCTTCTCTTTTTCGTCAGCAGGTAATGCTTCACCGGCTTCTTCGATTTGCTTCTTCGTTGAGTGAACCATGCCATCGGCTTGGTTACGCGCAGTGACTAGCTCTTCGAACTTAGCATCTTCATCAGCGTGAGCTTCAGCATCACGAACCATTGCTTCAACTTCTTCATCACTTAGACCTGAAGAGGCTTTAATCGTAATGTTCTGTGCTTTGCCCGTTTTCTTGTCTGTCGCTGAGACATGCAAGATACCATCGGCATCAATATCGAAAGCAACTTCAACTTGTGGCATGCCACGTGGAGCTGGCTCAATACCTTCTAGGTTGAATTGACCTAGAGACTTGTTACCGCTTGATTGCTTACGCTCACCTTGAAGTACGTGAATAGTCACAGCACTTTGGTTGTCGTCAGCAGTCGAGAACGTTTGTGACGCTTTAGTCGGGATAGTGGTGTTCTTCTCGATAAGCTTAGTCATTACACTGCCCATAGTCTCAATACCTAGAGACAGTGGCGTAACGTCTAGTAGCAATACGTCTTTAACGTCGCCAGAAAGTACGCCCGCTTGAACAGCTGCGCCAATAGCAACAGCTTCATCAGGGTTAACATCTTGACGTAGCTCTTTACCAAAGAAAGCAGAAACTTCTGCACGTACTTTAGGCATACGAGTCTGACCACCAACAAGAATCACTTCGTTGACATCAGAAACTTTTAAGTCAGCATCTGCTAGAGCAACTTTTAGTGGCTCAAGCGTGCGAGTAATCAAGTCTTCAACCAGTGACTCAAGTTTTGCACGAGTGATCTTAACCACTAAATGCTTAGGACCTGTTGCATCAGCTGTGATGTAAGGCAGGTTAACTTCAGTTTGAGTAGTGCTTGAAAGCTCAATCTTCGCTTTTTCAGCAGCTTCTTTAAGACGCTGCATCGCTAGCGGATCGTTACGTAAATCAAGACCTTGTTCTTTTTTGAACTCATCCGCAAGATACTTAATCATACGGTTATCAAAATCTTCACCACCTAAGTGAGTGTCACCGTTAGTCGCAAGCACTTCGAAAGTCTGCTCGCCATCAACGCTGTCGATTTCAATGATAGAGATATCAAATGTACCACCACCTAGATCGTATACTGCAACGATGTTATCGCCTTGCTTCTTATCAATACCGTATGCAAGTGCAGCAGCAGTAGGCTCGTTGATAATACGCTTAACTTCTAGACCAGCAATACGGCCAGCATCTTTAGTTGCTTGACGCTGTGAATCGTTAAAGTATGCAGGAACAGTAATAACAGCTTCTGTGACTTCTTCACCTAAGAAATCTTCTGCTGTCTTCTTCATCTTCTTCAAGATTTCAGCAGAGATTTGTGGTGGAGCCATTTTCTTGCCTTGGGCTTCAACCCAAGCATCGCCGTTATCTGCGCCAACAATTTTGAATGGCATGATGTCAACGTCACGTTGAACTTCGTCATCTTTAAAACGACGACCAATAAGACGCTTAATAGCATATACGGTGTTCGTTGGGTTTGTTACAGCCTGACGCTTTGCAGGTTGGCCAACGAGAGTCTCATCTGCAGTGTATGCGATGATTGAGGGTGTAGTACGATCGCCTTCAGCATTTTCTAATACGCGCGCTTTGCCGCCATCTAATACTGCAACACAAGAGTTTGTTGTGCCTAAATCGATACCAATAATTCTACCCATGGAGTCCTCCGAAATATGTCTTAACTAAATTTGTTATCTGGTAATAGAAATGGGGTCAGACTGAATCGTTTTCAAGTCTTACATGTTGTCCATTTCGTCTCTTGGTTACCTATATTGGGACGTTTGAAACGAATACAAGGGAAAAATGTAAATTTTGTCATTTGATTACAAATTTTTGATCTCACACTCTGTTTAAACCCGTTACCGATGTATAATGCATACAATCGAAGAAAGTGTCGTTCAGTTTAACAAATGTGATAACTGAACAAATGAATGTAGTCTCGAAGTAGAGTGATTAAAATTGAAACAGTCCCATCAAGCATATGCTTTCGGCATAGGTGCGATATTGCTATGGTCAACCGTAGCGACGGCTTTTAAAATAGCCCTGACACATTACACCCCTTTACAGCTGGTATTTATTGCTGTTACGACCTCTATTGTGGCGCTCGGAACCATCCTGGTGGCACAAAATAAATTATCGCTGGTTAAGAAGCAATTTGTCAGCCGGCCACTGTTTTATTTACAAACCGGTTTGCTCAGCCCTTTCTTGTACTATTTAGTATTATTTAAAGCCTATGACCTATTACCCGCACAGCAAGCATTGTCGCTTAATTACACTTGGGCTATTTTGCTGCCTTTACTGTCAGTGCCTTTATTGGGGCAAAAGCTAAGAAAGAGTGATCTCGCTGCAGCCCTCGTTGCCTACTTGGGTGTATTTACCATTGCAACTAAAGGCAATTTGACAGGGTTTGAATTTGAAAGCACCACTGGAGTGGTTCTCGCGCTAACCAGTACGCTGCTGTGGTCTCTCTATTGGATCGTCAACACCAAAGATAAAGGTGACCCTGTGGTGAGCTTATTACTCAGCTTCCTTGTTGGGTTGCCATTTATTGTCACGGCACTGATGATGACGCAGACCCTGCCGACTTGGAATGTAGAAGGCATGTTAGCCGGTATGTATGTTGGTCTGTTTGAGATGGGTGTGACCTTTGTTCTGTGGCTTATTGCGTTGAAAAAAGCACTGCGGACCGCCAGCATTACCACACTGGTGTTTATCACTCCCGTGTTATCGATAGGCTTTATCGCTTGGATCTTGCATGAGAGTATCGAACGTTCGACTTATATAGGCTTAGGCTTGATCTTATCCGCTCTCGCACTACAGCAAGTACTTCCTAAGCTTGGCCAGTGGCGCAACAAAAAACGGGTGCCAGTGCAGTAACATCATCAGCCCCCTTTCAAATGAAGAATACAAAAACCGGCGACTATGCCGGTTTTTTATGGGTAACTCTATCGAACAGCGGTTGAATACCTTGCTGCTATAGCTTAACAACCACGATTTCACCGACGCCAACATCAACTGACAACGTTGACTCTCCGATCAAATTCTTGTTTGAATATGACTGGGCTACCAAGTTTTCTGTTACTGCTAAGTGCTTTCCCTGCTCCGAAATTGAAACTTCGCCGATACCAGAGCCAAGCTCTACCGTATTAAATAACGTTTGATGCTCAACTCTTGCACTACCGATCCCGAGCGCGATATCAATGTTACTAGACAAGCCCGTGACTTCAATGTCACCGATGCCGACCTCCAATGATAAAGCCGCTTGTTTTGGCAAATAGACTATCCATTGTTGCTCTATATTGTCTTGCTCACTTAGCGTTAAAGTAATTTCACTAACCGTGGCAGTGGATTCAATCGATACGGCATCCAGATCGGTATCGCCCCAGAAAAATAACCAGTTAGTGTCTGCGCCCTCAACGATGACTTCAATTTTTATCTCATCATTATCAGTGGCAATAAACTTTGCAGAACCAATGTCCATATCTAAATTAACTGACTGGCCGTTATAAGCATAAGTCTGGTTAAGCGTTCGTGTTTCTGCTGCTAAAATGCCCGTTGATACCATCGCCACTAAAAGACCCATTGATGCCAGAATGCCTGTTGCTCTTTTAGTCTTAGTTTTTATTATCGTCATGGTAAAATCCTTTTGATGTGATTCATTTTTACTACTAACAATGAATTGCAATCTGCAGGCCAACTTTAAACACGATATATATCAATAAGATAATAAAATAGAGATTCCATGTTTATTGTAACAGTAGTCTTATACACTAATTAATCGCTATTTTTACCCGTACTGCAGCGTATATAAATAGGTGAAAAAGATAAGCTATATGGAATAGAAGGGTTTATATGGCGCGCAATACCATTGAGGTAAATAAAAAGGCCGCATTAGCGGCCTTTAAAAACCAATGAGTGATTACCCTCTTACGGTGTAATCTCCCCAAGCTAACCACTTATAGGTTGTCAGCGCTTCAAGCCCCATTGGCCCACGAGCATGTAACTTTTGCGTGCTTACAGCAACTTCAGCTCCAAGGCCGAACTCACCGCCATCAGTAAATCGGGTACTTGCATTGACGTAAACAGCTGCAGAATCTACCGCGTTCATAAATTCACTTGCGGTATGAATATTGTCAGTCAAAATGCCTTCAGAGTGGCCACTTGAATATTGACGGATATGCGCAATGGCGTCATCAAGCGTGCCAACAACTTTTATCCCCAGATTTAACGACAACCATTCGGTTGAATAGGTCTCATCTGTGGCAGCTAGCACTTGTTGCTCGTGCATCGCCATAACAGCTTGAGTTTGCTCACAGCCATAAAAGCTAACACCTTGTGTTGCCAAGTGCTTGCATAAAGCCGGGATAAAACGCTGTGCATTTTGTTGGTGCACCAATACTGTGTCCAAGGCATTACACACCGTTGGGCGCTGTACTTTGGCGTTTTCTACAACGGCAATCGCTTTTTCTAGATTGGCCTCTGCATCAACAAAAAGGTGACAGATCCCGATGCCGCCTAAAATAACCGGAATAGTCGCTTGCTCAGCACATAAGCGTTGTAAATTTTGCCCGCCTCGCGGCACGATCATATCGACATATTTATCCAGCTTTAATAAGCCTGTTACCAAACTTCTATCGGGATTATCGATAAGCTGAACACTGTCTTCAGGTAGCCCTTGCTCAACCATTGCGCTGCGAATAACTTTGCACAATGCTCTGTTTGACGCCAAGGTTTCTTTGCCGCCACGCAGTATCACTGCATTACCGGTTTTTAATGCTAAGACGGCGATATCAACGGTGACGTTCGGCCGTGCCTCATAAATAACGCCTATAACTCCCAGTGGCACGCGACGACGAGATAAGCGCAGACCATTATCAAGCACTCGGCTATCAATCTCGCTACCTACTGGATCGGTTAACCCCATCACATTATCAATATCGGCAATGACGCTGAGTAACCTATGCTCATCCATTAACAATCGATCTATCATCGCTTCAGACAAGCCGTTAGCTTGTGCCTGTTCGACATCTTTTTGATTAGCAGCAATAATGTCAGACTTTGCATAGGTTAGCTTACTGGCGATACAACGTAATAAAGCCGTTTTTTGTACGCCTGTTAAGCTCGCTAACGCGTAGCTTGCCGTTTTTGCCTTTTGGCCTAGGCTGTTTAAAAATTCACTATTATTCATAACACCACCATATCGTTGCGATGAACCACTGCATCACCGTAATCATAACCGAGCACCGACTCGATGCTATCTGAATGTTTGCCCGCTATCAGGCTTAGATCTTTAGCACTATATCGACTCATCCCTTTCGCGCAGACTTTACCGCTGGTATCAGTAAGCTCAACAGTATCGCCTCGTTGGAACTGCCCTTTTATGCCAGTAATGCCCTTAGACAGCAGGCTTCTGCCTTTATGAGTGACCGCTTCCACCGCACCGGGATCCAGTATCAATTGTCCACGCGTAGCGGGGCCCGCAAGGATCCATTGCTTGCGACTTTCTAATGGATTTTCTAAGGCGGTAAAATGGGTACCCACGGGGATTGAACACACCACTTTCTGAATAACATCTTTATGATGTCCCGACGCAATCACCACCTCAACGCCTGCTCGCCTTGCAATATCAGCCGCTTCTAGCTTAGTCGCCATTCCGCCCGTACCAAGCCCTGAGACCGCTCCACCAGCAAGCATGCGCAGGCTGTCATCGATAGTATCAACTTGCGTGATTAACTTTGCATTGGGGTTTTTGCGAGGATCTGCGTCAAACAACCCTTTTTGGTCAGTCAATAAAATAAGTATGTCGGCATCACAAAGCAAAGCTGCTCTGGCCGATAGATTATCGTTATCACCGACTTTAATTTCAGCGGTTGCGACGGCATCATTTTCATTGATGATCGGGATTATGCCATGGGCTAACAGTGCATTTAACGAGTCTCTTGCATTAAGGTAGCGCTCCCTGTCGTGCAGATCTGCTCGGGTCAATAGCAGCTGGCCAACGTGTAAACCATAAATACTGAATAACTGAGACCATGCAAGGATCAATTGGCTTTGGCCAACGGCTGCCAATAATTGCTTACTCGCGATGGTATCGGGGAGTTCGGGGTAACCTAAGTGTTCTCTTCCTGCGGCGATAGCACCAGATGTACACAGTACAACCTCGACACCAGACTTCATCAAACTGGCCATTTGACGTGCAAGTTCAACTAAATGTGCTTTGTCTAACTTACGGCTGCCCGAGGTCAGCACACTCGTTCCCAGTTTTACCACCACACGGCGATAAGCAATCTCACTTAAGTTCATTATTATCTAGCTAAAATGCATTGAATAAACCTTATACCCAATCTCGGTTTGAATTGGTAGTGAGTACCCACAAAGAGCCGTAAATAAATAAGATGAATTGGATATATCTCATATTATTGGTATTTAACCTGCCATATATGGCCAAAAGAGACGTAAATGTTAAAGCTGGCAAAAAAGCCACGCATAGTGCGATTAAACTTATTGGCATTTTTATTTCTGGCCTATCTTGAGGCAGACGCTTGACCATCCGAGGGAAATACCGAGTTCGTCAAAGCTCATATCATGAGCTAAAGAAGCATAAAAAAATCCGAGACCTAGAGATAGGACTCGGATTCTTAAGCATCTAGAAGATCAGTCAACCGCTCGATAAATCATTAAATAAACGGCATTACAGTCACATGACTGACTTTCTAATGGACTCAGCTAAACGGGTAAATGTTAAGCTTCTTCGATGACTCCTTCATCACCTTTGCCCTTTGTCTTAATCATCACCAATGAGGTAATGACAGCTGTAGAGACAAGTCCCGCGATGGTTGAAATAGTGATAGGCAGCCCTGCACCTAAGGTGTGTGAGCTCAACAGGAAGCTAATCACTACCGTCGTCATGAACATGGCCGGTGCCGTACAGATCCAGTGGAACTTGTTGTGTCGCAGCAAGTATGCAGAGGCAGTCCATAGCATCATGACCGCAGTAGTTTGGTTTGCGACACCGAAGTAACGCCAGATAACACCGAAGTCAACTTGAGTCAGAATTGCACCCATGATGAATAGGGGGACGGCTAGCATTAAACGCTTAGGTAATTCAGTCTGTGGGATCTTGAAAAATTCAGCCAAGATTAAACGAGCCGAACGAAAGGCTGTATCGCCAGAGGTAATTGGCAGAACAATAACGCCCAAGATTGCCATAAAGCCACCCACAGTGCCTAGAAGCCCAGTTGATGCTTCATATACAACGTTTGCTGGGTTACCCGCCATCCCTTCGTTAAGGCCTTCAACACCACCAAAGAAAGAGAGAGCAATAGCACACCAGATAAGCGCAATGACACCCTCACCGATCATAGCGCCGAAGAAAACAAAGCGACCGTTAGTTTCACTTTCTACACAACGAGCCATTAAAGGAGACTGAGTCGCATGGAAGCCAGATACCGCACCACAGGCAATAGTAATAAACAATGCAGGCCACAAAGGCATATCATTGGGATTAAGGTTAGTCAGAAAATCACTGGCTTCGAAGCCAGGTAATAATGTGTATTCACTCGAGACCATGATGGCAATCGTCAGGCCGATTGACATAAAGAGCAGCAGCGCACCGAAGAATGGATAGAGTCTACCGATAATCTTATCGACAGGGACAATCGTAGCGATAAGATAGTAAGCAAAAATAACACCGAGGAAGATTGATACGTCCCAACCGGTAAGCTTTCCTAGTAGTCCAGCAGGCGCTGAAATAAATACCACACCGACAAGCAATAATAAGATGATGGCAAATACGTTCATAAAGTGCTTAGCACCTTTACCTAAATATTTACCCGCCAGGTTTGGTACTGACTGGCCGTTATTGCGAACAGATAACATACCCGAGAAGTAGTCATGAACGGCACCAGCAAAAATACAACCAAAAACAATCCATAACATGGCAGCTGGGCCATAAAGAGCACCGAGAATAGGGCCAAATATCGGTCCCACACCTGCGATATTGAGCAGTTGAATAAGGTAGACCTTACCCTTAGACATTGGCACGAAATCAACACCGTCTGTTTTAGTAAATGCCGGTGTTTGGCGTTGAGCATTGATACCGAAGACCTTCTCTACGAAAGCCCCATAGATAAAATATCCGCCGATAAGTAGGCCGACACACATTAGAAACCACATCATAATTACACTCCCCCATTTTGAATTGCAGTCAGTGTAAAGAGGTTTGTCATTTAGAAAATGGGGAATCAGGTGAGTGGTCAAATGGAGAGGGTTAACGGTTTTATATTGACCCTAAGTGGTTTTGGCTTGTTACAGAACTGACGCTTTTTTTCTGCCTAAATGTTAAACCACCTAAAAGCTGAGCTTAATAAGCGCCAGCTGCGATCGTTGCTTTCGACAAACGTTTCAATCATACGATTCGGCTAAAAAACCCAACAGACTATAGAAAACCGAATATCTGCTTCAGTGGTTTTAAGTAACGCCTTGAAACAGGCACTTTAGCGCCTGAGACTGTCGTAACTTCGGCTCCGGTTTCCTGGATCTCTATTTCAGATATTGCTTCAGGGCTTATCAGGTACTGTCGATGACATTTGATTAATGAGGTTTTTTCTTCCAGTACTTTTAAGGTCAAATGTGTATGTACTTGCTCCTTATCAGTTGCAACATTAACACCACAGAGATCGCTAAATACAAACTCTACCTCTTTAATCGATATCACCTTAAGCTTACAGCCGCTATAGCAAGGCAGATGAGTTAGCTGCTCAGGTGTAAGAATACTGACAGATCTTGGTTTAAGATCTTTTCTGACTCGATTTAATGTCTGTTGAAGCCTTTTTTCATCGATAGGTTTTAACAGATAATCGAAGGCGTGATTATCGAAGGCCTTGATGGCAAATTCATCGTAAGCGGTTACGAAAACAATACGTGGCATGATGTCGGGATCAAGCATGCCAATGAGTTCAATACCGCTGATCCTTGGCATTTGAATGTCCAGAAAAATCAACTGCGGCTTAAGCTTTGTGATCATCTGCAATGCTTCGATAGCATTACTGCATTGGCCGATGATCTCTATATCTGAGTTTTCACTCAGTAGGTCGGCTAACTCTTCTCGAGCATAATGCTCATCATCGATAATAAGTGATGTGATCACGTTTCGGTTTCCGTATATGGTAGCTTAATACTGACTCTGGTGTATTCATCTTTGCGACAATCGACATCTATACCAAATTCAGATCCAAACTGATTTTGAATTCGTTTATGAACCAAATTCATCCCCAGCCCCTCCGAATTGTTATCTAACTTGTATAGCCCTGCATTATCAATTACCTCTAATATTAATAAATCATCGTGGATCTTGCCAGTAACGCTTATAACACCCCGTTCTAGCATATGGCTGGTACCATGCTTAACTGCATTTTCAATGATGGGTTGTAACGTAAATGCGGGAAGGCGAAAAGGGAGTAACAGTTCAGGGATATCTATCTCAACGTTTAGCTTATCGATAAAGCGTGCTTTTTCGATGGTCAGATATGAATCTATATGCTCAAGTTCGTCAGCAAGAGTCACCAGTCCAGTGGTACGTTTGAGGTTAATTCTTAAAAATTGAGATAATTGTTGGATCAACTGCCTTGCCTTTAAGGGATCTCTTTTTGTGATGGCGGCAATGGTATTGAGCGCATTGAAGAGAAAGTGAGGATTAACTTGAGCCTGTAATAACTTCAGCTCTGCTTGAGTGAGCAGATTTTGTTGACGTTCGAAGTGACCAAATAAGATTTGGTTCGACAATAATCGACCAATTCCTTCACCCAGTGTGCGGTTAATGTTAAGAAACAGCTTATTCTTTGGCTCGTAAAGTTTAATGGTTCCAATGACCTCATTTTCATAACGAAGCGGGATCACTAAGCTGGAGCCGAGTCTACATTGTGGCGAGACAGAACAGGAGTAAGCCGTATTGACCCCATCGGCAAACATGACACAATTATTATCAATGGCATCTTGAGTTATTTTCGATGATATCGGAGTACCAGGAATATGATGGTCGGCGCCGGTCCCGACAAAGGCCAACAGGCGCTCTCTATCGGTTATCGCAACCGCTCCTACATGGGTTTCTTCAATGATTATTTGGGCTACCTGAGCACTGCTTTCTTGATTGACCCCCTTCAATAACACCCCGACGCTTCGCTCGGCTATTTTTAAAGCTTGAGTTGAGAATGTAGATGAGAGTTTGTCGAACATGGTTTTTTGATCTCTTACCATACTCATAAATAGGGCTGCACCAATAGAGTTGACTAAGAGCATTGGTAAGGCTATCTGTTTGACCAGTGCCCATGCATCATCAAAAGGTTGAGCGACGAGTAAAATCACTCCCATCTGCAGCATTTCGGCACAAAAAGTAACTAGGCAGACCAACAAAGGGGCGTAAATCAGTTCACTTTTATCTTGCCGACGTAAATAGAGACTAATTATGCCCGCTGAAAACCCTTCTAGAGTCGTAGAAATTGCGCAGGCCACATCGGTAAAACCTCCTAGGCTGTAGCGGTGTAATCCTCCGGTAAGTCCTACTAAAAAGCCTGTCACTGGACCGCCTAAAAGTCCGCCTAAGACGGCTCCCATAGCACGGGTGTTGGCAATAGCATCGTTTGTCTGCTCACCAAAGTAGGTTGCCATGATGCAAAAACCTGAAAAAATCAGGTAGATGAATATTTTGTGAGGCAAGCGGGTTGCAGCTTCTGCAAAAAACTTGAATAAAGGGGTCTTACTGACAAGATAAACCATCACCAGATAAAGGCACATCTGTTGGGTTAAAAGTAAAATCAACGACATGATAAGTATTCCAATGAGTCATTCTTGGCATTCAATAGCAAGATAGGCAGGATCTCAATTCAAATTTTGCTTGAGATCTCTCTGTGAGTGTAAGGTCAAAGTCCAACTTTCAAAAATCATTTATTAACGATATAAATAATTTATGAGACAACCTATACCGAAATCAGTAGATAGCCATTAAGTCATGGCATTAATGTTAACCCTAGGGAAAGCGATTAGCAAAGAGGCGTAAACTTTAAAGCAGGCAAAAAAAAGCCACACAAGGTGGCTTTATCATTTATCGTGTCAAATGGCAGTCACTCTTCAGCTTCCGTGACTCTTAGCCATACATAAACTTAGCCACAAACAGCGCTGCTAGAATAACCACGCCAACACTTAAATCTTTATAGCGGCCGCTCATCAACTTAATCACAGCGTAAGAGATAAAGCCCATGGCGATACCGGTAGCAATTGAAAACGTCAGTGGCATTAAAATACAGACCACGACTACGGGTGCAGCTTCGGTAATATCTTCCCATTCGACATGCACCAGTCCAGACATCATTAAAATGGCCACATAGAATAACGTTCCGGCGGTGGCGTATGCAGGCACCATCCCCGCAAGAGGTGAAATAAACAGTGACCCCAAAAAGAGTAAACCAACCACGACCGCGGTTAGGCCAGTTCTGCCGCCCGCGCTCACACCCGCCGTACTTTCAATATAACTGGTGGTGGTAGAAGTCCCGAGCATCGCCCCCGCAATAGTCGCTGTACTGTCCGCCGTTAGCGCTCTATTTAATCGTGGTAATTTACCTTTGTCATCTAAAAACCCCCCACGCTGCGCGACAGCAATTAACGTGCCTGAAGTATCAAACAGGTCGACAAATAGAAATGCGAATACCACCGACAGCATACTCACTTCGAGCACACTCGAAAGATCCATCTTCATAAAGGTAGGCATTATTGAGGGCGGCATAGCCACCACCCCTTGATACTGCACATCGCCAAATAACAGCCCAAGTCCAGTCACCGCTAAAATGCTAATAATGACCGCAGACTTCATCCCTCTATGCACCATGGCAATGATCAAGAAAAACCCAAGTACTGCCATCACCGCAGGAAATGCAGTCACATCGCCCATGGTCACCAATGTTGCAGGGCTTGCCACCACAATCCCAGCACTTTTCAAACCAATTAGCGCTAAAAACAAGCCGATACCCGCCGCAATCCCTAAGCGCAAAGACATAGGAATACTGTTCACAATCCACTCACGAATACGCACAAGTGACAGGACTAAAAAGCAGACTCCCGAAAGAAACACAGCGCCTAACGCGGTTTCCCACGAATAGCCCATTTCGCCAACAACGGTGTACGTAAAAAAGGCGTTTAAGCCCATTCCTGGCGCGAGTGCGATCGGATAGTTAGCCACTATTCCCATAATCAAGCAGCCAATAGCGGCCGCTAAACAGGTGGCCACAAACACTGCACCATGGTCCATTCCTGCATCGGCTAACATCATCGGGTTAACAAATATAATATAAGCCATGGTTAAAAAAGTGGTTAACCCGGCAATAACCTCTTGTTTTAATGACGTTTCATTTTCTTTCAGTTTGAATAGTTTTTCTAGCATGGAACAAGGTTCCTTGATTTTATGATGTAGGCACTATTGTTATGACTAATGTTAACGCACCGTTAACAAAGCCTATTTTTAGCCGATTATACGGGCAGATAATAATTCAGGCTAGCTATTTACCATACGCTAGAAGAGCCTAATTTTTATGCCCTTTTCGCATAAGTTCCCTCCAGCCTCTCTTAGCTAAAAAGCAAGGTTTCATTAATGAGTCGGTGACAATCACCATATCATCGCTGGCGTTGTATTTAGCGAAGATCCTCTACAAATTCTTACGCTAAATTCACAGTTCCAGATTTACGGATAACCTCTGGTAAAGCATATAACCAGAAGTCACTACTTGGGATTGGGACAGTGATGCTTGATTTCGAGGCAAAGCGAGAACATTTTTTGGTTAGATTGAATACCAGAGTAAAAAACTTGAGCTTAGCTAATAACAGGCCTTGAACTGAAAATTCAATACAAAGCCATTTATGCACTCACTAACTTTTGATAACTTGTTGTTATTGCTATGATACTTTTAGGACAATTTTACCTACGTGTTTCTTTTTCAAGAAAATGTCTTGAACCTTATTTATCTCTTTCAGTGGAAAAGTTTGTGCAATGATTGGGTTAATTTTACGTTGTTCGATATAGCTAACTAAGTTTCGGAATACTTCAGGTTCAAGCACTGTGCAGCCGAAAAAGCTTAGATCTTTTAAATACAGCGTTCTGATATCCAACTCAACCAAGGCACCTCCAATCGCACCAGACACGGCATATCGGCTGCCTGGTCTTAACAATCGTAAAAACTGCGGCCACTGCTTTCCAGCAACGAGATCGATAACGACATCAATACTGTTTTCACCTAGATTCTCGATTAAGTCAGCATCGCGTGATATGACTTGGTCAGCTCCCAGATCCAGCAGTTGTTGGTTTTTGCTTGGGCTGGTAATAGCGATAACATACGCTCCGCGAGCTTTAGCAAGCTGAATGGCTGCTGAGCCAACACCGCCAGAGGCACCAGATATCAACACTGTATCATGTGAGGTGACGTTTGCTCGGGTAAGCATATTCTCTGCTGTTGAATAAGAGCAAGGAAATGAAGCCAATTCGATATCAGTAAGAGCGCTATTCACTGCATAGGCATGCTTGGCTGTGACGACAGTATATTCAGCAAACCCTCCATCACATTCTGAGCCATAGTACCAAGGAGAGTTAAGTGGCTGACCGTGGGCTTCGCTAAGACAAGGTTCGATAAGAACTCGTTCACCTATACGTTCTTTACTGACGTTATCACCTACGGCGACTATAGCACCGCAGACATCTGCACCTTGAATACGAGGAAAAACCATCGCAGTACCAGACCAGCCTACATCAGAGCTACAACCATCCTTATTCGAGTACCAGGCAGTTCTGGTGTTGATGTCGGTATTGTTAACACCAGCAGCAGAGACACGGATCAGTACCTCATTTGAAGTGGGCGTGGGTACAGGAATATCATCACGGTATTCGAGCATTTCTGGGCCACCATGACCAACAAGCTGAATACCCTTCATTATTTTTGGAATAGTAGTCATCATGAATGTTCCTCTAAAAGTTGTAATAGCGCCTTTTGGGCTGATGTTACCGCGTTTCGCCCCAGCACGGGCCATGCGCTTGATACACCTTCATGCAGTAAAAAAAGAGCCGTTGCAAGATCTTCTCTCTGGCTTTGGAGGCCTAAGAACTGGCGAACATCTTCTTTGTGTTCTTTAACGGCTTTGTTAATAATTGGATTGTCGGGAAAGGCCGCAATAGCGCTCATAGACAGACAGCCATGTGGTGAAAATTCTTTCATCCATTGTTCAAGTTTATTAAAAATATGCACAACAGACTCAACACCACAAGCAGGCGACTCGTTAAGCAGAAAAGTGAGGTATCTTTGATGACGATACGTCAGCGCACCGACGATCATCGCTTCTTTGGACGGGTAGTGTTTGTATAGGGTTCGCAAGCTGACATTACACGCAGTCTTTAACTGAGCAACGCTCGGTTCGGCGAAACCATATTGACTGAACGCCTCTTCAAGACTAGCGGCAATTTGTTCTCTAAGCATAATGACCCTATAGGTAGAATGTTCGCTCTACCTATAGGGTAGAGTGTTCACTCTACCCCTGTCAATGCATTGTGTTAGATAATAGGGATGTACTGCTGAATTTGGCTTGCTTTGGGTACTTTCGTTCGTCACGGATAAACTGTCTGACATGAGTTATTATAGTGCAAATAGGCTGACACTATCTGGCTGTGAGTTAAAACCCTAAATGGAAAAGGGCAATACTGAGTTACCTTCAGCTCAAAACGCTCCAATTGCCTACAGTGAGCGCATGTACAAACGCAACTGAATCTCGTTGCAACTCTTTATTATAGGGAGAAAATTCCAAATTCTGTAGGGAATAGAATGGGCCTTGATTTCAACTGTCTTGGACGCATCTACACAGGGTTAGAAAAGCGCAAACCATTGGCATTTGAGCTTCATATAGGAACTTAATGAAATGATATTTCACCCGACTGACAAACTAAACTCATGACTTAAAGATAACAATCTTCCTCGTTGGAAATTTTTGATTTTCAGACAATTTCGTCAGCACGCTGAGGGTTCTACTCTTATGAAATCAAGAGCAGGTACAAGCGCTTTATCCCTTGGCTCAGGTGTGGGCGAACGCCACGACTTTGATTTAGATTTAGACAAAACAGCTGATAGAGCAGTCAAATCGTTTTGGGTCACTTCCAAGTTAGACATAAATTCACAGTAGCCTAAATGAAAACACCAATAATCAAGTGTAGATACGGCCTTGACCGTCCATGACATGGACGTCATGGTCGAGCTTCCAAGGATGGACTTGCAGCGTGTTAAGGCTGTGTCTGCAATATGCCTGCTACTTCTCGTTTAATAAACGAGAAGTAGAAGCAAAGAATTTACCCTTTGCCAAATTGTAGGCAAAAAAAATGCCAGCTCAAAGAGCTGGCAGACATATTCAAGTGTTCCAATCGGAAATCGGTTAGCGCGCTAGCGTTAATCAATGGCGTATCAACAAGGTCAATACACAACTTGCGTCTAAACACACCCAGAAGGTGCTATAAGGTTGATGGATATGGAACTACTTTAAAGGAGGGTTAGCCCTAAAAAGTCATGGCGAATAAACCGCCACGCAAAACATCTGTATTTAACCAAGAGCTTTGCGAATAAATAGTACTACTAGCTGTAAATAACATAATCATTACTCCTAAACAAAGTTGTAAAAAATACTCAAATCAATTTAATTACGGGGTTGAGTCCAATTAAACTGATGAGTCAACTTGTCGCTCGATTCCTTGGAGAATTATCCTTCCTGGATAGACTAACCTTGGTAGGCATTCACCCTAACCAAGAGTTGCTATTATAGGTTTTTGTAATTTAATTACAACTATTAATTGCGAATAATGCCAAAAATAGGCTTTAAAGGTAATTTAACCACACCAATTGTGTGTCTAAGTCACAAAAACAGCTGCTTTTGTAAACCAACGCCTAAATGTTAACAGTTTAGGATCAAAAAAATTACGATTAAACAACGATAATCACTAACGCTCAACCTGATGAATTCCTGTATAGCAAACCAACAGATAAAAAAAAGCCCACTCTATGAGTGGGCAAGACGTATTCAAGTGTTCCTACTGGAAATTGGTTAACGCGCTAGCGGTAATCAATTGCAAATTGATACTCAATTCACAACTTGGTCTATAAGCACCTAAAAGGCGCGATAAAGATGATGAAAACTAAAAGCCTACAAGAAGGATTAGCCCTTGTATGCCATGGTGTATATACCACCACGCAAAGCATCTGTGTTTAACCAAAAGCTCTGCGAATAAATAGTGCTACTCATTGTAAAAGACATAATCAATACTCCTAACTAAGTTGAATTCCAAATACTATGCTTGTTGTTACAACCCATCTTGGGTTAAGCAAAGTCAACTTGTCGCTCGATTCCTTGGAGAATTATCCATCCTGGATAGACTAGCTCGATTAGGCACCTGCCTAACCAACGAGAATCATTATAACGAAATGTAACTTTATTACAAGTATTTCCATCAAAAAAGCCAATAAAGCACTTTTTACGTAATTTAATTACACTAATGTCCAGTAAAAAGCCGACATTTTAGTCGGCTTCTGAAAATTACTGACTATCGACCATATAGTTAAATAGCCCGACCAAAGGCGTTGCCGTTGGGCTGCCGTATTGTGGGTGCCCTTCTGTGGCACTGCCTGCAATGTCTAAATGTGTATAAGCGATAGGCTTGTCACTATTCAAGCCATGACGGCTTAAACCCGATGCTTGGATTAAAAATGCAGCAGGATATTGATGCCCTCGCGCAGTAACCGAAGAGGGAGCATTATTTGACGAAAGCATATCTGCAGCGCCAGATGGGTCCACTATTTTGCTAAAGTCATCTCGACGCAATTGTGACACTTCTATAGGTTCGCCCCAAACAGCCGCTTTTTGCTGCATACGTTCAGCCACATTTGCTTGCTTAGCCACACTATTTTCTACCGCCGCGGTATAACCACCAAAACAACGAACGACATGTCCGGTTAACGTCGCCACTGAGAACATTTCAGGACTCACCGCAGACTCCGCTTTAATACGCAGATGAGACAACAAGTCGGCTAAAACAAGTCGCCCTTCGGCATCGGTATTACCAATTCGAACCCGTTTACCTGCATGACTGGCGATAATTTCATCGGTGACAAACGCTTCGCTACCAATACTATTTCGCACTAATCCTAACTCAGCAACAATGCGTATGCCTTTAGGTTTAAGCATACTCACGGTTTTCATTAAGCCCGCAACGGCAGCAGCGCCACCTTTATCTCGACTCATGCCAGCCATTCCACCAGCAATCTTTATATCAGCACCGCCAGTGTCGTAAATAACCCCTTTACCTGCAAATAGGAAGGTACGCTGAATATCGCCTTCACCGACATATTCAAGCTTTAGCACCCGGGGTTGATGTCTTAGCACCGCAAAAGATGAACGGCCAACTGCACATAACAGCGGGTAATCACGCTCTAGAATATCTCTGTCTTCTACAACAGATATTGTTAAGCCACTATCAGTAAACGCTGCCAAACAATAATCAGCAAAAGCGGGTGCTGACATACGCTCGGGTTCGGTACCACATAGATCTCTCGCAAGAGTACGACCCTCTTCAATCGCGGTTAACGTCGCAGCATTATGCGTATCACTCAATAAACCAATGCACTCTAACTCCTCATCCGCCCCACCCGCTTCTCGCAGCTCTAACGCTTGCCATAGTTCTTGACCACATGCTAACGCAGCAACTTCGCCCGATTTTTGATAGCGTGCATCAGCGATACCATTAACCAGCAATAACGGCCGTTTTGCCCCCGCCTCTTTGGCGACTCTAATACCACTGCGTGCGGCATCGGCAAAGACGCGGACATCTTCATATTCATCAGCAGCTTTTTTCACTGGCGCAATCACTAAGCGTCCACCCGCCATACCTGGCGCAAACAACAATGTCACTGACTTGCCGACACGTTGATCGACTTTTTGGCCATGATCAGCCAGCATTGCTACTTCATCTACTTTTATCGATTTAAGATCCGCGGAAACCACCACCAGCGCATCCCAACCGTTACCTTCAAAAATTGCCTCTTTATCGACAACATCAACAAATTTTACAGCAGTCATAACCCTTCCTTTTTATTTTTAATTGTTGGCATTATTGTCCTATTGAGCGCAGATTACCAACGACTTAATAGTGCTTAAAAACTGATCTGGCAACTTCTGCTGACAGTCATCTGGTAAAGCGGAGTAAACCCCTCTTGCGCAAACAAAGACTATGGTAGAATATTGCCATTTTCAGCCTCCAGCGCACCAGCGCTCTAGTGATAATCTTAGATATAGAGGAATTTTCTGTGACCGCACTAAACCAGCTACAACCACAAGCACTATGGCAATGGTTCGAACAAATCTGTGCCATTCCACACCCTTCAAAGCATGAACAAGCGTTGAGTGAGCACATTCAAGCATGGGCAAAAGACAAGCAGCTTTCCGTTATTGAAGATAAAGTCGGTAACTTGATCATCAAAAAACCTGCAACTGCGGGCATGGAAGATCGTAAAATAGTGGTACTGCAAGCCCATATAGATATGGTTCCACAAAAGAATGCCGACAAAGTGCATGATTTTGAAAAAGATCCTATCGATGCTTACGTTGATGGTGACTGGGTTAAAGCGAGAGGCACTACGTTAGGTGCTGATAATGGCATCGGTATGGCTTCAGCATTAGCGATTCTCGGCGCTAATGATATTGCCCATGGTCCACTTGAAGTCTTATTGACTATCGATGAAGAAGCTGGAATGACAGGCGCATTTGGTTTAGAAGCTGGCACACTTGAAGCTGAAATTCTTATCAACACAGACTCTGAGCAAGAGGGTGAGATCTACATGGGTTGCGCCGGCGGCGTTGACGGTCAAATCAGTGTTCCTATGGTGTGGCAATCTCCAGAGCCGACTAACTCGAGCTTCACGTTATCGTTAGCAGGTCTTAAAGGCGGTCACTCGGGGGTTAACATTCATTTGGGTCGCGGTAATGCGAATAAATTACTCGCTAGATTCCTATTCGATCATAGCGATGAGCTTGCACTTGAGCTAACTAACTTCACTGGTGGTTCACTACGTAACGCTATTCCGCGTGAAGCACAGTTTAGCTTTATGATCCCAGCTGAAAACGTGACAGTGCTGCAGCAACGTATAGCTGAGTTCCAAGCCTTAGTTCGCCAAGAGCTAGCGATTGCAGATCCTGACACTACCTTGACATTGACTGAGATCCCAGCCGAAACAAAGGTGATGAGTGAAGACTCACAACAGATCTTAATTGATATCCTCAATGCCTGCCCTAACGGCGTAGTGCGTATGAGTGACGAAGTTGCAGGCGTAACAGAAACCTCGCTTAATGTCGGTGTCATCAGTACTGAAACAGATTCTGTTCAAATACTTTGTCTTATCCGTTCATTAATCGACTCTGGCCGCGAAGAGATAGAAGGCGTATTAACCTCTTTGAGTAATCTTGCGGGTACCAACGTTGAATTTAGCGGTGCTTATCCTGGTTGGAAACCTGACAACAGCTCACCAGTAATGGAAAGTGTCCGGGCAACGTATGCCGACATCTATAAAAAAGAGCCAACGATTATGGTGATCCATGCAGGTCTTGAGTGTGGTTTATTTAAAAAGCCTTACCCTGAGATGGACATGGTTTCTATTGGTCCGACCATTCGCTACCCACACAGCCCTGACGAAAAGGTTAACATCACCACCGTTGGCCAATATTGGAAACTATTGTTAGCGGTACTTGAACGCACACCCGTTAAAGGCAGCTAAATTAGCCTGTAACCTGTGCGGTGAGTCAAACGCACAAGCTAAAAAGCCGCTAACTGTTTAGCGGCTTTTTTCGATGAGTACTTTGCAGTATTCTAACATTGACCAACAAAGGCATTAAAATAAGGCGACTAACATACTCGTTCTACAGCCCTTGTTTAAAAGTCCTTGGTTTAAACCATTTGATTAAAACCCTAAGTCCATCTGTGGAGCAACCGTTTGCACCTCATCGTCAGTCGATGCGCTAGACGCCAACCCAACGGCAACGCCTAACAAACGAATACCTCTACCTTGCTGCCTTTCCAAGGCTTGCCCTAATAACTGATAAAACAAATTAACCGAGACCTCATCACTACGGTGCTCTATGGTAGTTTGTTTAAAATCATCAAACTTAAGCTTTACCACTTGTTTATGAATGGTACGCTTTTTGGCACTGCGACCCACTCTGGCCCCTAACTCTTGAATCAGTTGCGGCATAACGGCTTTACACTGCTCTAATGTATGTATGTCTTTGGCTAATGTTGTTTCTACCCCAACTGACTTACGTTCTCTGTTGGACGAAATACCACGGGTATCTATGCCTTTTGCCCTTTCTATCAACACAGAACCAAACTTTCCAAATCGCTCTACTAGCTTATTATCCGGATAGGCTTGCACATCACTACAGGTATGTAGGCCGATATCAGCTAACTTTTTAGCGGTGACTTTACCTACCCCTGGAATTTTAATCAGTGGCAGTGTTTTAACGAACTCTTCAATCATTTCAGGACGGATAACATATTGGCCATTAGGTTTATTAAGATCGGATGCTATTTTTGCTAAAAATTTAACTGACGCTATTCCTGCGGAGGCTGTAAGCCCCGTTTCCTGAAAAATATCTTGCCTGATGGCTTCTGCAATACGCGTGGCAGAGCCTTGGCAATGAGGGCTGTCAGTCACATCGAGATAGGCTTCATCTAAAGACAGTGGTTCAATAAGACTGGTATATTTAGCAAACACCGCGCGAATTTGACTGGAAACGTCTTTATATACCTGCATCCTGCCAGGCACTAAAATGAGATCAGGGCAAAGCTTGAGTGCATAACCTGATGCCATTGCTGAGCGCACACCAAATTTTCTGGCCTCATAGCTACAAGTACTGATAACACCACGGCGATCACTCCTTCCCCCCACTGCAATGGGCTTGCCTCTCAGCTCTGGAAAATCACGCATCTCTACTGCAGCGTAAAAGCAGTCCATATCGACATGAATTATTTTTTGCAATCTTAAGCCCTCTACAGAAGATATTACTGTATATAAAAACAGTACTCAAGCAAAGTTAACTAAATAGTGCTTTCAGCGGCAGTGGATACGTATTAATGGCTTATGATTGGATCAAAAAAAGGAGCCAATCGGCTCCGTTTTTTCGTTAAAGCTTATGACCCATACTATAGAGGGCTAGATTTTGAACTGCTTAATATTACTCGACAATGACTCTGTTACCCGAGCAAAACTGTCAAAGTTACGTGATAGCTCTTCGCTTGCCGCCAAAGAATCATCTGATAAAGCACGAACATTTTCAACATTGCATGCCACCTCTTCAGCAACCACCGCTTGTTGGCCAACAGCCGCCGATATCTCGATGGTTTGCTGCTGAATAGCGCCAATAGCACCGGTAATGCTATCGAGCGCCAGCTCAACTTTAGCGGTGAGATCCTGACCAATATTAGCCTGCTCGACTCCCGCTTCCATCACTTGCTCAGCTTCATTAGCATTTTGCTGTAGCGTCTGAATAATCTCTTGGATGTTCGCGGTTGAATCTTGAGTGCGCGAGGCTAATGTGCGCACCTCATCAGCTACAACCGCAAAACCACGCCCTTGCTCACCAGCTCTTGCAGCTTCAATAGCAGCGTTAAGTGCTAACAAGTTGGTTTGTTCTGCAATGCCTCTGATGACATTGAGGACTTCACCTATTTGCTCAGAGCGGGTGCGTAATTGCTTAACCACTTTAGCGGCTTCAATCACCTGCACCGATAAAGACTGCATACCTTGAGTCGCTTGCGCAACGATGGCTCCACCCTCTATCGATTCAGCTTGTGCCTTATCGGCAAAGTCGCTAGCACGTTGTGCACTTGCTGCCATCTCTTGGCTAGTATGCGCCATCTCGGTGGCAGCAGTTGCAACAGAGGCTATCTCCGCTTTCTGCTGCGCGACGGAGTTAAGCGCTCGTTCGCTGACTTCAGACGCAGCTGAAACGCCGTGTTCAACTTCTAAAGTTAAGTCTCGAGTATCTTGTAGCATTCCCTGAACTTTTGCGGCGAATCGATTGAATGCATCACCCAGTTGTCCAAGTTCATCCTCTCTGTCCATTTGGATACGCTTAGCTAAATCATTATCGCCTTCAGCAATATCTTCCATCGCTCGCAGTAAGTTATTGATCTGTTTTCTAAACGGAAGCAACATTCCCCACACCGTTACACCGACAAAAAGCATGATCAAACAAGAGAGTAAAATTGAGTTGATAATAGCATCGGTCACTGGAGCCTCAATGACCGCCGTTGGCAACATGAACGCCAAATGCCATTTCTGTTCGGGGAAATCCCCCCCCACTTCCACAAAACTCACTCTTTGCTGCTCACCTTTAAAAGTGACTTCGGCAAAACCAGAGGTTTGTGATTGCATTTGTTGGCTTAAGGTACTAAAGCCTTTGGTGTCTCTAAATTGGCTATCCACTTTTTCAACATCAGAGCCAGGTGGGAATTGTTCAGTAAAACCAGGAAAGTAGACCAATTTACCCGCATCGGTAATTAAGAAGGCTTGGCCTGATCCTTGGTATTTAATCGGCGCTAGTAGTTCACTACCTATGGTGTCGATTAATATGTCCATCCCCCCAATGCCGATAAACCGACCGGACTGATCTTTTACAACTGTTTTCACTGTTGCCGAGATTGATCCGTCGTTAGCATCTACGGCTGGATCACCGACAAACATGCCGTTTTGATCAATCGCTTCTTGCCACCATGGGCGTTTGTTAGTGTAGTACTCACTATCGTTGTAGCGACCATTAAGGTCAAAGTACTCAAAGGTATTAGCGGAGCCGAAAAACACCGACTTAATGTCGCTGTCTTTATCGGAGAAAAATTTAAAGTAGTCAACAATAGCTTGGTATTGTTTATCTGAAGAGAGGTCTCTTGAACGACTATCATATTTACCGAACCATTCTAACACCATAGGATCAGCAAAGACGGCGTGGATCAATTGACCTTTAGCGACAAAATAGCTGCGAACTTCGTTAGATTTAAGTTGTACTAGACCGCTTAGGTCGTTGTCGATTTGCTGACGGGTACTGGCACTTTCATTCTTAACTAAGAACAATGCAACGAGGGTAAAAAGTACCGCCAAAGCCCCAACAATTGCCACAACTAGCTGCATACTTAGCGAGCGTTTAAACCAATGCATCCTATATCCCTTTATAATTATATTTTTTTAGGAATAATGAATTTAACAGAAATTTGACAAGATTAAAGCACAAAGTACAACATTAATTACTAGCAGCTTAATTAGGGGCTAACTGAGAACGAAGAGGATTAATCGCGGTAGCCAATAACATTAGCTAATGATATGCAAGTGAAAAACTATAATATTGTTTGTTACTGTGTAATAGCAGAACAAGATGTTTTAACAAAAAATTTGGACAGTTCTAGCACTAAACAGAGCACAATTGAAGAGACCTAAAGATTAAAATAGAGTTGTCAGCATTGACAGCTCATCTGCAGAAAGAGCAGATTTAGTCGTGTTAGCTTTGTGCATTGCCTGTGAACGACGATTTCCAGACTGAGCCAACTCAAGTTGTTGCTCTAGTCGTTCAATCTTACCAAGAAGACGTTCGATTGTTAGCTGATTTTCACTTTCGTATGTGTTGCTATTGCCTGTAATCATCATAATCTCTCCTTTCTTCTCAAGTTGTGTTCACGTTATCTATTAAAATAACTATCGAATTAATCACACTACTGGACTTTAATATTAGTCTAAAAAACCAACAGTGCCACTAATTATGGTATTAAATTTGAGAATAATAGTAACTTAGAGAAGCTGAATATTCACTGTACAGCAGTGGATAAACCACAAAGATGGGCAATATAAAAGTCTAGGCAATAACGATAGAGAGCATTAGGCACCATCACTAGTCGAAGCTCAGGTGCCTACTAAGTCATCTATCTATTGTAAAAATAGCAGGCTACATTTTACTTTGTAGATAATTAGGTAAACCGACTTTATCAATCAGGCCTAACTGTTTCTCTAACCAGTACATATGGTCTGATTCGGTCTCTTCGAGCAAAACCTCTAAAATCTCACGACTCTGGTAATCTTTTTTCTGTTCGCATAATGCAATTGCCACACGCAAGTTATCAGCGACTTGATACTCGTATGCTAAGTCATTCTTGAGCATCTGTTCGGTATCTTTTCCGATATTGAGCGGCTCGCGACTGGCAACATCAGGAGTGCCTTCTAAAAACAAGATACGTTGCACTAGCTTCTTAGCATGTTCACGCTCATCATCAGATTCATGAGAGATCCGTTCATGCAGTTCATTCAGGCCCCAATCTTCATACATCAGTCCATGTACGAAATATTGATCCATTGCTGACAACTCACCGGTGAGCAGTTTGTTTAATGTGTCGATAACCTCTTTATTGCCTTTCATAAAAGTCTCCGGTTAGTCCATTTTCGATTGTAAGTAGTTTTGAATGCCTGTCAGTGAAATAAGCTCTAATTGGGCTTCAAGCCAATCCAAATGCTCCTCTTCATCTTCTAACAGATCTTCTAACATGTCGCGGCTGACATAGTCTGCTGACAGTTCGCATAGAGCAATTGCTTCTCGCAATGAAACAAGTTGCTCTTCTAGCATCACTTTGTCGCATTCCAACATCTCTTGGCTATGCTCACCAATACGGATTTTGTCTAATTGCTGTAGGTTTGGCAGCCCTTCAAGGAACAAAATACGTTCAATAACCTTGTCGGCATGCTTCATGTCTTGGATTGATTTTTTGTAAGCTTTTTCATTTAGCTCACCCAATCCCCAGTTTTTAAACATTCGGGCATGGAGGAAGTATTGGTTGATTGCGGTCAGTTCACTGGTCAGCACTTTATTTAACTGGCTAATGACCTTGGGTTGTCCTTTCATCTGCTCATCCTTAGTAAAATTGATCTATATCAATAACCACAGCCTAGAGCAAAAAACATACAAAAACAAATTAACCTTATATTTCAATTCTTTATGAAAGGTAACCATTATCATTAGCACTACAATTCCTAATTGGCGCGCACGTCGTTAATTCTCGATTTAATCGAACAAAACTAGTGTATTGAATCGGGAGAGCTGTGAGTTTACCGATCTTTAAAGTGGATGTTCAGCTGTTAGATAGCAGATAAAAGTGTCTAGCGCTAACAATAAAAGATATAAAAAAGGCCCCTCAAGAGGAGCCTTAATAACCATCGCCAACACGAACTTAGATAATTCTGTTCTGTTCTAGTTTTTCGCGACGTTCTTGTTCAGCCATTTTGGCCTTACGTTTATCACATGGATCATCACAATCACATGCTTTCTCAATTCCTAGCGCGCCTAGACCACCGCAGCTTCCTGCCACCACCTGTCTCTTAACAAGATAGCCTATCGACATTAAGAAAAAAAATGCGAGTAACGCGACAAATGCCGCTATAAATGTGCTCATATTCGACTCCAACTACTGAGTGACGAAAGGTTTAAAAGCCTCACTATAAAAAACTTTAAAGCCATCTTCCTGCTTTTCTATTAGCATTATCGCAAGATGCTCGCGATTAGCAAGTTCTAGTGACGCCTGAGTCCCTAAAACCATCATCGCAGTAGCGTAACCATCAGCAACCATAGACTCGGCATGCAGCACAGTAACAGATGCTAATTTGTGGTCAATTGGGTAGCCACTTCGTGGATCAATTAAATGAGAGAAGCGTTTGCCCTCCTCTTCATAATAGTTACGATAATCTCCAGAAGTTGCCATTGCCATATTTTCAAGTGAAATAACTTGCTGAATACCACTGCTGGTATCACCTGGTTGCTCTATTGCAATACGCCACAAAGAACCATCAGCTTTTGTTCCACGCAGGCTAATCTCACCACCAATCTCAACCAAATAACCCATGGGTTGATACTTGTCTAATAGTGCAGCTATTTTATCAACACCAAAGCCTTTTGCAATCGAAGACAGATCGACATATAGATCAGGATTTTGCTTACTCATCTTATTGCCGTTTAACGATAGATACTCTATGCCTGTACGGCTTTTTGCATCGTTTATCATCTCTGCAGACGGAATAGTCGTTGGCCGTTTATCGGGTCCAAAGCCCCACAAGTTAACAAGCGGGCCTAAAGTAATATCAAGCGCGCCATCGGTAATCTTGTAGAGCCTAAGTCCTTCTGCCACCACTTTAGCGGTATCAGCAGAGACTTCCATCTGTACATTACGTGTCAGTTGATTAAATTGAGACAACTCAGAACTTGGTCGGTAGGTTGACATTTGGTCGTTCACTTTTTCAAGTGCCATATCAATTTCAGCCTGCAAGAGTTGAACATCTGGTAGCAACTCGCTGCGCACAACTTTAATATGATAAGTTGTGCCCATTGTGTTACCAGACAGTGAAATTACTTCAGTAGGTTTACTACATCCTGAAATAAAAAAGGCTAACCCAATAAGGGCCAGCCAGTTTACTAAGGTCTTAAACATTATGACCTAGATCTCCAATTAGAGAGGGGGTTAGCCACCGAAGTCATCGAGTAGGATGTTTTCATCTTCGACACCAAGATCTTTAAGCATGCTAATAACAGCAGCGTTCATCATTGGTGGGCCACACATATAGAATTCACAATCTTCTGGTGCATCATGATCACGTAGGTAGTTTTCAAACAACACGTTATGAATGAAGCCTGTGTAACCATCCCAGTTATCTTCAGGTTGTGGATCCGACAGTGCGACATGCCACTTGAAGTTATCATTGTCAGCCGCTAGGCCATCAAAATCTTCAACATAGAACATTTCACGACTAGAACGGGCACCATACCAAAAGCTAATCTTACGCTTAGAGTTAAGACGCTTAAGCTGATCGAAGATATGTGAACGCATTGGCGCCATACCCGCACCACCACCGATAAAGACCATTTCAGCATCAGTTTGTTTCGCAAAAAACTCACCGAATGGACCCGAAATAGTGACCTTATCGCCCGCTTTTAGGCTAAAGATGTACGATGACATCTTACCGCAAGGCAGCGTAAGGTTACGCGGTGGAGGAGACGCAATACGTACGTTCAACATGATGATACCTTCCTCTTCAGGATAGTTCGCCATTGAGTATGCACGGATTGTTTCATCTTCAACTTGAGACTCAAGGTTAAAGAAACCAAAGTGTTCCCAGTCACCACGGTATTCTGCAGGAATATCGTAATCTGCATATTTAACGTGGTGCGCTGGTGCTTCAATCTGGATGTAACCACCAGCACGGAAAGGTACTGAATCGCCACCAGGAATTTGCAGCTTAAGTTCTTTAATGAAAGTGGCTTTGCTATCGTTTGAGATAACTTCACACTCCCACTTCTTAACACCGAAAATCTCTTCTTCTAATTCGATTTCCATATCAGCTTTAACGTTTACCTGACAAGATAAACGGCAGCCCTCACGAGCCTCACCTTTGCTAATATGATCCATCTCAGTCGGCAGAATATCACCACCACCTGATTTAACGTGTACTTTACACTGACCACAAGTACCACCACCACCACAAGCAGACGAGACGAAAATACCGCTCTCTGCTAATACACCTAGTAGCTTGCCACCTGCAGCAGTTGTAATTGCTTTTCCTGCATCATCGTTGATGCCGATGATGACATCTCCGCTTGGTACTAGCTTTGATTTGGCAAATAAAATAACCAAAACTAAAACCAATACAATTGCGGTAAACATACTCACACCGAGATATACATCGATTGGAGTAGATTCAAGAATACCCATTAACTTATCCTTAAAGGTTCAAATTAAGACGTCGTTAGGTGCCTCTTTACAGAGACACACCAGAGAACGACATGAAACCTAGAGCCATTAAACCTGCGGTAACAAAGGTAATACCTAGTCCGCGAAGCCCATTAGGAACATCAGCATATTTTAACTTCTCACGGATACCAGCAAGCAAGACAAGTGCTAATGCCCAACCGATACCAGAACCAATACCAAACACTAAACTTTCAGTCAGGTTGTAGTCACGCTCAACCATGAAAGAGACTGCACCGAAAATTGCACAGTTAACAGTGATTAGCGGTAGGAAGATCCCCAACGCGTTATATAACGGTGGAAAATACTTATCCAATGCCATCTCAAGGATTTGCACCAAAGCTGCGATAACACCGATAAAGGTGATGAACTTCAAGAAGCTCAAATCCGCATCTGGAACACCCGCCCAAGCTAAAGCACCTGGAGCAAGAATACCTTGATAGATAATTTGGTTAACGGGAACTGAAATTGCCAGTACCACGATAACGGCAACACCGAGTCCCATAGCAGTTTTAACTTTCTTTGATACTGCTAAGAAAGTACACATACCGAGGAAAAAGGATAACGCCATGTTTTCAATGAAAACAGAACGAATTAGTAGACTAATATAATGTTCCATTATGCTTATCCTTTTGCTTCTACTTGCTCTGGCTTCATAGTACGGATAATCCAGATCAATGCACCGATCAGGAAGAACGCACTAGGAGGCAGAAGCAATAGGCCGTTAGGCTGATACCAGCCACCGTCTGAAATCTTGCTTAAGATTTCAATACCGAACAATGAACCGTTACCAAACAATTCACGTACGAAGCCTACAGACAATAGAATTGCACCGTAGCCTAGACCATTACCGATACCGTCCATGAAACTCATCAATGGCGGTGTCTTCATCGCATAAGCCTCAGCGCGGCCCATCACAATACAGTTAGTAATAATCAAACCAACGAATACTGAAAGTTGCTTAGCAACATCGTAAGCATAAGCTTGTAGTACTTGGTCAACCACGATTACCAGTGACGCAATAATCGTCATCTGCACAATAATACGCACACTACTTGGAATGTGATTACGGATCATTGAGATGAACAAGTTAGACAGTGCCGTTACCGCAGTAAGTGCAATGGTCATTACAATCGCCGTTTCCATTTTACTGGTAACAGCTAGTGCACTACATACACCCAGAATTTGCAAAGCAATTGGGTTATTACTGATGATAGGTCCGGTTAGAACCTGTTTAAGTTCTTTAGCATCAGCCATTAGCTAATCCCTCCATTGCGAGCTTTTTCGATAAAGCGAGCAAAGCCCTCTTCACCTAACCAGAATGTCAGAGAATGCTGTACGCCATTACTTGTCAACGTCGCACCAGACAGTGCATCAACACCGTATGGAGAAGCGGCAACAGTCGGGTTTTTAGTGACACTGATAGCAAGGTTGCCCTTTTCATCGTATAACTTCTTACCCGTCCACTTAGCAATCCACTGTGGGTTTTGCACTTCACCACCGAGACCTGGCGTTTCACCAGAACCGGTAAAGCTGTAATAAACCAAGCTACGAATCGTATTTAGATCAGGCTCAACAGCAAGGAAAGCAAACATCGTTGACCACAAGCCATAACCTTTAACAGGAATAATCACTGTCTGTAGTTGCTGGTTGTCATCACGAACAAGGTAAACCACGGCATTATTTGCAACACGCTTAACTGACGCTATGTCATTTTGCGGTACAAAAGAAGTCGTTAGAGTACGCGCTGCTTTTTCTGCATCAAAAGTATCTGCATTACCTTCAACCCAGTCACCCGTTTTAAGATCAACGAGTTTAGCCTCTACATGCTTATTGTATATTTCAAGAACCTGCGCCTTCTCAACTTTACCGTCTTTAGTATTAATCAGACCAGCAGCTTCAAGAATATACTTTTGCTTATCAAGTAATTTGTTTTCTTGCTGAATCGGTTTCAATAATACTGCGGCCGTCGAAACGAACATAGAGCAGATGAAACATAAGCCAACAACAACAAACAGTGTTCTTCCGAACGAATCTTTATTACTAGCCACGAGCAATCCTCCGCTTGATATTCGACTGAACCACAAAATGGTCAAATAATGGAGCAAATAGGTTAGCGAATAAGATGGCCAACATCATGCCTTCTGGGAAAGCAGGATTGATAACACGAATAAATACCGCCATAGCACCGATTAAGATACCGTAAGCCCACTTCGCATTATTAGTGAAAGACGCTGAAACAGGGTCTGTCGCCATGAACATCATACCGAATGCAAAACCACCTAACACTAGATGCCAATACCAAGGCATGGCAAACATTGGGTTAGTGTCGCTACCAACCGCGTTAAGGAGAAATGAAACGGCAATCATACCGGCCAAAACACCCCCCACGATACGCCATGAAGCAATACGGGTATAGATGATAACTGCGCCACCAATCAAGATAGCCAGTGTCGAAACTTCACCAACAGAACCTGGAATGAAACCGAAGAACGCGTTCCACCAATCTTGAGTAATTCCATATTCCAATGTGCCTTGCGCCGCTTGGCTCAGTGCAGTTGCACCAGAGAAGCCGTCTGCAACGACCCAAGTAGTATCGCCAGACATGTTTAGCGGATAAGCAAAGAATAGGAATGCACGACCTGCAAGTGCTGGGTTTAAGAAGTTACGACCAGTGCCACCAAAGATCTCTTTCGCCACAACCACACCAAAGGTGATACCTAAAGCAACCATCCATAGAGGAATTGTTGCAGGCAGTGTTAGTGCGAAAAGAATCGAGGTAACAAAGAAGCCTTCGTTAATCTCATGGCCACGTACTGATGCAAATAGCACTTCCCAAATACCGCCGACAGCGAATGTCACTGCGTATATGGGTAGGAACCAACAAGCGCCATACCACATCAATGCGGCCACACCTGAATTTGCAGTCAATTCAGTACCAAACAACCCGAACAAAGCAACCTGCCACGTATCAGGAGAGCCAAAGCCTGCTGCTAACGCGTCTTGTGCTTGTAAACCTACGTTGTACATACCGACAAACATAGCTGGGAATGCACATGCCCAAACCATAATCATCATACGCTTTAGGTCCAAGTTATCACGAACATGGGTACGACCCTTGTTCACCTGACCTGGCGTATAGAAGACAGTATATGCAGCTTCAAAAAGCGCATAAAACTTCTCGTATTTACCGCCTTTTTCAAATTGCGGTTCAATATTTTCGAAAAACTGTTTTAAGCCCATTAGCCTTCCCTCACGATCGTATCTAAACAGTCACGTAGATATGACGCATAGTCATACTTACCAGGACATACGAAAGTACACAGTGCCAAATCTTCTTCATCTAACTCCAATGCACCTAATGTTGCAGCGCCATCGTAGTCACCAGAAACAAGATCACGCAGTAGCATAGTCGGAAGAATATCCAGCGGCATAACTCGCTCATAGTTACCAATCGGTACCATAGCGCGGTCAGAACCACCGGTGCTCGTTGTCATATTAAACAAACGAGAAGATGAAAGATGCCCAAGAAATGCACGAGTGATAGAGAACTTATCGCTGCCAGGCATAGCCCAACCAAATAATTCTTTCTCAGTGCCTTCTTCTAACAAGCTAATTTGGTTGTGGTAACGACCAAGATAAGCATGAGGACCAACGGCAATACGTCCACTCAAAACGGAACCGGAGATAACACGTACGTTACCTTCGCTTACTTCATTTTGAATCAACTCAGCCATGGCGGCGCCGACAACAGTACGAACTAATCGAGGCTTAACCGCTTTAGGGCCTGCTACAGATACCACTCGTTGAGTGTTTAACTCACCAGTAGTAAATAGCTGACCTATCGCGATAACATCTTGATAGTTAATCTGCCATACGGTTCTATTAGCAGAAGCTGGTAATAGGAAGTGTATATGAGTACCTGGCAAGCCTGCTGGGTGTGCCCCTGCAAACTCTTCAACTTGAGCATTAGCAACAGGAATATCAGCGCCTGGTGCTTTACAAAGGTAAACTTTACCTTCGGTTAACTTTGAAAGTAGCGTTAAGCCATGTTCAAAATCAGCTTTATGCTCAGCAATCACGACAACAGGATCTGCTGCCAATGGTTGAGTATCAATCGCGGTGACGAAAATACCGGCTGCAGTTGAATCAACTGCGGGTACTCTACTGAAAGGACGCGTTCGCAAAGCCGTCCACAAACCTGACTCGATCAGGTTGTCACGAACTTGCTGAGTCTCAACTGATTCTATTGCAGTGGCGTCAAATTTAGCAAAAGAGATACTGTCATCCCCTTCTACATCAATAACAACAGACTGCAGAACACGTTGAGCGCCCCGGTTAACTTCGGAAATTGTGCCACTGGCTAAAGCAGTATATTTCACGCCCAAATTCTTTTTATCTTCAAAAAGAACCTGACCTTTTTTAACTTTATCGCCCACTTTGATTTTCATCGTAGGACGTAAGCCAATATACTCTTCACCCAAAATAGCTACATGGTTGATGGCCGGGCCATCATAGATAACTTGCTCTGGCCCACCGACTAGGGGTAGGTCCAATCCTTTCTTTATTGTAATCATATCCACAAGCACTACGTTATGAAGGAAAGACAATGCGCCGCGTTCCTGCTAAACACACAAGTTTTAAACAAACCTTTTTTTCGTGTTGAGCTAGCGCAGATTTATCACAGAAATGCGATCGCAATCACGCTGGTCGCGCGCATTTTACCCCAAATATCACTAGGTCGCCATGAAAAATATGCCTGTTTTAAAAGGTTGCCGACGTTTTAATAACAAACATCCCGAATTGATGAGATGTTTAGGTTTCAATTAGTTGCCACCGATCTCCCTTTATCCATAGCTATAAAGGGGTTAATCGATTTTAATTGAGAAAAATGCAACTAACATTAGGCGGATATGATTAACAACGGTCTTGAATTCAAATGCCGATTATTTAATCGACACCTCTTTGTCTCATTGGACAATATGACCAAAGAATCAGACAATTGCAGCTTGAATTCGACCTTAATATAGACAATGTGTGATTTACATTCCCCGCTAAGCAACTCAAATAGCTTTTAAATCGATCGCTAAGTAGCCAGTTATTATGCCTCGGTCGCAATTTAACAAGTTAACGGTCAAAAAAGCCTATCGACGCACTATTGACTGATGACTAAGCAAAAACAACAAAAGCGGCTAAAGCCGCTTTTTTAACATCACCGACACGACTAATATTACAAGCCGTTTAAGATCTCATCGCTCAAAGTGAGTTCATCGTTACGGTTCACATTTATCCCTGCAGATATGATGCTGCGAGCAATCTCTTTGGCTTGTTCTAACGAATGCATCTCATAAGTACCGCATTGGTACTCATTGAGCTCGGGGATCTCAGATTGCTCAACCACGGCAAGTACATCTTGCATGGCCGCCAACCAAGCATCAGCCACAATCGACTCTGTTGGTGTACCGATAAGACTCATGTAAAAACCGGTACGACAGCCCATAGGTGAAATATCGATAATCTCGACATTGCCGCCATTTAGGTGATCACGCATAAAACCGGCAAAAAGATGTTCAAGAGTATGGATGCCTCTTTCACTTAATATCTCTTTATTTGGTACACAAAAACGCAGATCAAATACCGTTATTGTATCGCCCTTAGGCGTCGACATTGATTTGGCAACGCGAACTGCAGGTGCATTCATTCGAGTATGGTCAACGGTAAAACTATCTAATAACGGCATATTAATCTCCAAATTTGCTCTTTGTTTACCATCGAGCACGGTGTAGGTTACTGCCTTAATCGACTGTAAGGATTTTTTGGTATCAGCTGATACTTACGTACCCCAGCGTAGTAGTCAATATTAAGCACCATTAACTTTTTTCATTATTGAGCCTTGCAGAGACGGCTTTGCCGTTGCTTTCTTTGACCAAGTCGCAAGTTAAGCCATCACCTCTGCAGCAATTAACTTATCAATAACCCTAAGATTACGGCTCATGCAGCCTGGGAATCGCCGCATTTAGCGGCGTGATGCACACCAAATGCTAAGTCATAGTAAGATCCGCCGACTCTGTTATACCAATTGCATTAAAAGTTTGACCATTGCGCGGGAATTCAAAGCCCTGTAAGCAAGATGGGGGGTTGAAGCAGGAAATAGACAAAGTAAGCTGCCAATAAAGTTGAGCAGATGTCATCGAGTAAACTAGAACAAGGTCAAAACACATTCATAAATAAAAGCCAGCATCTTTTATTTCACATTTCAGCGCCTTAAACCAAAAAATCACAGCGCTATGCTGTGATTTTGTAAACGCGTTTTACTAATTGTATGACTAATACTAGCCTTTACATTTAGGAGAAGCAGGTACTGCAGATTCAAGCGTCCACTCTTCAGGTGTAAATGTATGCATAGAGAGTGCATGTAAGCCTTGAGAAAACTCTTCGGCTAATGCCTCGTTTACCGCTCGGTGACGCCCAATCAGACGTTTACCCACAAATTCACTGCTACTAATAATCACTTTAAAGTGAGTTTCTGAGTTTGGCGGTACGTGATGGTTATGGCTTTCATTGATCACTTCTAAGTGCGAAGGTGAAAGTGCTGCGGTGAGTTTTTCGGTAATGATCTGTTCAACTGACATAACGATGTTCTCAAATGGCATAAATGCGATTGCGGCAGATTACTGCCATGAGAAGTAAAGGTCAACTCTAGCCTGTTTACGGATACGGTGACACGCACATTAGCCTTATCGGATAGTTTGCAGCAAAGCCGAGTCAGTATCACCGTTTAATTCAACAGCAGAACTGTCGATAACAACGTCCTTTAAATAATACTCACCCTTAAATCGTTAGATATTCCTTCCAACAGTTCAACCACACTCTCGTTGCTTACCTCATTTGGCAGTAATACGGTAAGCTTTGAAGTAAATACTGTCTGCCCGATAGTCGACACATGCACCCGGTTAAACTCCATATGCTCAATGCCAAGATCTAGATTAACTAATACATCCACGATCTCTCGCGTCAAGCCAGGACGATCTTTACAATCCACATTAAGATGAAGCTCCCTAACATTACTCAACGGAGCTGCATTGGATGCTTCAAATAAAAAAGTGAGTTTGGGAAACTGTCGCTCAAACTGAACTTTTAAAGGCTGTGACATGTCATCTTCAATAGCCACTTTTAACAAGGCCGCAAAATGGTGATCAACCTTAATAACCTTGCTGGTTATCCACTCACCACCGGCTTGCCGTGTTTCTTCAGCCAGGGCTTTAATCACACCAGGAGTAACAGCGCCTAACACTGTTGCAATAAACATCTTTTTCATCGAAAACTCCTTAACCGTCATAAGTGAAGAGCCCTCAGCCCGTTTCACAATTTAATAGCAGTTAACGTTAATAATTTTATACGTAACTACAACTCCTTGTTCCAGCATAGAGTAATTATTAAGCGTAGAGTGCGAACTTGCTAACAAAACGGTATAAATTTGACGAAGAGTTACTCGTCACAAATGAAAGTGAGGTATTAGCTGCCTAAAGGTAAAATTGATTCTGCTTTGCGACACTCGTAATCGTTTGGGTAACGCATGTTCCCATTGCGCCTGCATTGGCCAGTGCATGATGAGTAGATCACCACTATTTAGCGCCAGTACTATTTTTTCTTTCGTACGTTTGTGTCGCAGAAAAAAGTCTCGGTTTGCGCCTAATGTCACCGAGGCGATATCACTTCCTGCTTCAATCTCTTTCTCATCATCGCTATGCCAGCCCATCGACTCAGTGCCATTTTCATAACAGTTAACCAGCACGCCATTACTCATCAGAGAGAAATCTCGGTTTAGCTTTTGTCGCAATTTATCAGCATATTTTGGCCATGGTAGAGCTTCGATAAACAGGCCTGAGTAAAAGTAATCGCAGCCCTTGTCTGCAAACCAAGCTTGGCTTCGAGGGATAGGATGACTTTTACCGTATACCACCAATTCTGGCCGACTCATCGGATATTGCCTCGCCTCAATCAATAGCGCTTGTTGCTGAGCCTCATTAAGGTACCCCTTGATTAATGTATAAGGTGCAGACACAGGTTTTGCTGATCGATCCGCCTGCGCAAAATTCTCCGCCGTCTTTGACTTATCTACGCTCGATGGTGTTTGTTCATCAAAGCCAAAGCCCTCTTGTTTCATCCTTCCTTCTCCTTCTCATACTGCTTTTAAAGTCATCAAATGTGCTAGAAAGCTATCATTACACCTAACATATACCTAAGATCATAAATCTGCGATAATACGCGCCCGCATTTATTTGGTACTTATTGGCATATGACGACACAATTTTCAGTATCGAGCATCGATCTCGAACTCTTCCGTTACCCTAGCAGACAAGAGTCTAACCTGCAGGCTTGGGACGCTGCCGATGAGCACTTAGTAAAGCATCTAATCGACACAGAGCAAGCGGCGGTCAACACCACGATTGTAAATGATGGCTTTGGTGCGTTAACTGCAGGTTTGTTATCCATTAACCCTCAGTGGCCACTAACGCTAGAAACAGACGCAAAAACCAGTTTACTGGGCACAAGCCAGAACCTAACGCGCAACCAGCTCAGTGAAGATAGCCTCACATGGGTTAACAGTCGTGACGAGTTGCCGCAAGGCATCGAACTGGTGTTAATGAAACTACCAAAGAATCTTAACTACTTTAGCCACCAGCTAAAGAGATTGTCACATGTCCTGCCAGCGGGAACGCCCGTGCTGATAGGGGCTAAAGCTAAATCGATTAATAAGTCACTGCTAGAAACCATTAGCCGTAATCTTGGTGAGGCTAGCGCTAGCCTCACTTGGAAAAAGACCCGCGTTATTACCTGTATCGCAGATGGTAAAGCACGTACCTTACCCACCACCACAAACTGGTCAGTAGACGAGTGTCAGCTGCAGATAAGTAATTTGAGCAATGTGTTCGCCGCTAGCAAACTTGATATAGGCGCACGGATCATGCTCGACAACATGCCTAAAGGTGATTTTAAATCGATTATCGATTTGGGCTGTGGCAACGGTATTTTGGGCTTACACGCTAAACAATGTTTTCCAGAAGCTTACATACACTTTATTGATGACTCAGAGATGGCTGTCGCATCGGCGAGAGACAACTGGGCATTGAATGATTTGGATAACCCCACTCTGATTGGCGAGCAAGCCACTTTTGCTTGGGATGATTGTCTAACACACATGAGCGAAGGCTTCCGCCCAGATTTAATCTTATGTAACCCTCCTTTTCACCAAGGTGAAGCGATTACCGATCATATCGCATGGCAGATGTTTTTAGATGCATTTAGACGTTTAAAGAATGGCGGGATCTTACATGTGGTAGGTAATCGACATTTGGCTTACCACGTAAAGTTACAGCGTATTTTCAAGAATTGTACGACGGTGGCATCAAATGGGAAATTTGTGATTTTACAGGCACAAAAAATCAGTAAAAAAGCGCAAGAGCCTGAGCTTGAAGTTGAAGTTGAGCTTGATACAGATAAAATGTCTGATACACCGCACCCGCAAAGTGCCCTGTACGGTAAACCTAACGCTTAGGCTTATTGGCATTAATACACTATAGATAGACAATAAAACGGTGAGCGATTAACTCACCGTTTTTTATTGCGTAAATTAAGACAATTAACTTATCCCATCAGCACTGGCTACAACCTATTTAGCGTCGGTAGCCGACTTTACTGCAACGAGCGGCTCTTGTGGCTCATCGCTGTTAGTATTCTGACTCTCATTATAAACATCTAACCTTGTGATTTGCGATTCAGCCGTCGCGGGCGGCGCAAACAGTATTTTAAAACGCTGCATTGGACTGAGGTTTGCCGCGAAAGTGTCTTTAAACATATCGCGCCACTCTGTAAAGGTGACCACTAACGGATTAAAGCTATTGATAGGCTTGGTAATGCCGTACTCAACCGTTTCGACTTCCTTTTCAAAAGTACCAAATATGCGGTCCCAAATAATCAGGATCCCAGCGTAGTTTTTATCGATGTATTGCGGATTACGCCCGTGATGCACTCGATGGTGCGAGGGCGTATTGATCAGCCATTCCAAAATCCCCAGAGACTTTACCGCTTGAGTATGGACAAAAAACTGCAACCCTAAATTAAGTAGTACCACAAACACCACCCAATTAGGATCAAAGCCGACCACCACTAACGGCAACCAAAAGATCCACATCCCTGCTAACGGATACATTAAGCTTTGGCGAAATGCGGTACTAAAGTTCATGTTCTCCGAGCTATGGTGAGCCACATGAGCTGCCCACATCCAGCGAATTCGATGGCTGGCACGATGGAACCAATAATAGCAAAAATCTTGAGCAACCATCAATGCGACAAATGTTGCGCCATTCATCTCTATATCAAATAGCCGCCAACCAAAAAACACCAAATAAAGCTTAGCGATTAACAGTCCTGTAAGGATATCTGTTAACTGATGCATACCTGCCAAACCAAAATTACACAATACTTCTGGCAGATGATAGCGCGCATTAAGCGGTAATCGATTTTGCCTATCGCCGACATACCATTCTAATAAAATACAGACGAAGAAAATCGGTGCCAATACCAGCAGCAAAACTTCAGGGTGGGAGATCAGTGAATTAAAATCCATCTTATATTGTCCTTCTATAGTCTCTAGTTATTACTCACCCCCTAAGAAGCAGGATTGTTCAGCTTAATTACCAACGGGCGAAGTGATCTTCGGTTAAACCCAATACATTGGTTAATGGGTGCTTATTGCCCAGGTTATCCGTAATAAATCCGTTAAAGTGCCCGAGGTACTGCCTAAAATTGCTTTTAATTAGCCATAAGTTTAGCTTTTCTTGGCGACAATTTTGCGGGGTAAACGTCAGCTCAACCTGGCCATTGTCGGAATAGATCCGCCACTGCCGTGCTTGCTCCCCTTTTATCCGCTGTCGCGTAAACTCAAAATGCACTGCACCGAGCAGATGTCGCTCGCCATTAAGCCAAAACACATTTTCATTGCAACCTGTCTCATTCACGCCAGCGGCTAAGTTAAGTCCTAAACTACCTTCATCAGTTAAACTGTTAATACTGGCCCAGCGCCAACTTGTTTCACGACGCATAAAACCGGCACTAAAATCATAGCCCGCCGTCACCCTTTGCAATGGTTGTGGCTCATGATTAATCAGCAAGGTACCTTTTACATTCAGTGCATTGTGTTTTTGGGTATAGGTCCAGCCGCTATAACCTGTTGGGTTACACATGGCCATAGGTAAGCTCAGCGGTTCAGGTTGCAAATATAAATCAGCTTCAATGCCTAACGTATCGAGTTTTACACGCCAGCGACCCTGCTCAATATCAAATTCAACGGACCCTTTAACGCTTTTTATTTTCGCGCCGCCCTGCATAGGGGAAGCTGACATCTGATAGCCCATCCCCAAAGGTTTGAGCCAGCTTGTTTCAATCAACTGGTTTTGCTTAATGTCATACAAATAGCAAAACGCACTACCCGCATAACGAATATCAGCCAGCGCAACGCCAATGACATAATGGGGAGTCACAATACTGACAAACTGAAATTGCTTAAAGTCGAAATATTTAGCCCACTGTGATGCAGGCTTGTCCATTTCGTTAAAGTAACGGAATTTATCAGCCGCTAAATTGACAACCGGGCCATCGAAATGCCCATAGATCGCGCAGCCTTTATCATCGATAAGACTTTGGGGAGCTGTAGAACTGGTAAGAACTTTTGGTGTCCATGGCACACGATTCGCTGACATAACGCGTAAATCCGTAAGAGTAGATTTGACCTTTTACTCTAACTGGAACTGACGCAGGTTAAAAGCTGTTCAAGGTTTTTTTGTTAACGAACTGTAAATCAATTAGGTCTATAGCCTATAGAAAGGATGGCGGTTAGAGGAGGGGATAAATATAAAGTGGCAACTCTCTATCAGCAAATAGCGCCTTATATTAAAGACGCTATTAGCATTCAATCTACGCTTCTAAAATTGGTAACTGATACCAAAGTTAACGTTTTGAGCCGTTAACGCTTGAACGGGAATATATTGGTACTCAATATTCATACCAAAGCCCGAATGAAAACGAACCTCCCACCCTACAGCCGTGTATAAATCAACATCATTTTCATTAGAATGTTGAAGTTCGTCATTGCTCCAACTACTTCCCCATTCATAGCTCAGCTTATTAGCGCTCCCCCCTAACTTAGCATATAAGCTGTTTCTTTCAGATAACATATACTTTCCATAGAGAGTGGTTCTAAAACCTGAATATTCGATATCGTTAATCTGGCCAAAAATACTCCCAAAAGCACTGGCTAATCCGCTACTACCGGCAAAATACCCCGCCTCGATACCGAAATTGTCATGCCACATGTAGCGATAGTAAATATCATAAACAACGTTATCACCACTGGTTGAAGTGTCCTTCTCGAATCCATCAATTTCATTACCGCCATAGCCCACACTACCGCCTATAATATGTTCGCCTTCAGCAGCCATTGCGTTACAACTCAATAAACCCGCGACCAGGATTGTTAAAATACGCATATTTGTTCCCTTAATACACTTTACAAAGATAGTGAAATCCACTAATCCATAGAAATAAACAGTTCACTTATACTAAGCCGCCATATTACAACAACTTTTATTGCGTCCGCCATAACAAAAACGGTCAGAAAAACTGATGTACTAAAAATCCACTCTGACTCTGGAAATCAGATCATCTTCTGGTATGCTGGAGCCAACCCAATTTTTGACAAAAATAGTGATAATGAAACCTCAACTTTTGATAATTGCAGTTGCTTTTTCCGTTATAGGCTGCGCGAGCCAGCCCCCAACACACATTGCGTTAAATCCAGAAATCCCCAGTATTACGCAACAGACAGGTGCCCTACTGCCAATCGCGATAGAAACTATCGATACCCGTTCAGCTAACTTCATCGTGCGATTTAATGATGGCGACAATGCAGCGCGCTTAGTGAGCCCGAGCGAAGCACCACGAGTACAAATGGATCAGGTCTTTAGAGATGGCTTTTCTCAAGCAGGTTATCATGTCGACCCAAGTTCGGTTAAGCACTTACAAATCCAAATAGAACAGTTATTAACAGATGTAGATGAAGGTACTTTTGGTTTTGAAGCTAATAGTCAGATCATCATCAATGTCATTGCTCAAAATACACATCAGTCGCTGACTAAACGCTATCGAGCAAAAGGCATGTTAAAAGGCCCTTTTAGTGCTGATTTCGCCACCCTTGAACTTGAAATGAACAAGCTACTCGGTGAGCTCACTCGTGACATTATTAATGATCCAGAACTGAATCAGTTCATACAACAATAACGACAACGAGGAAGATTATGAAATCTTGGATGATAAATTGCGTTAGCTTAGTCGTGTTATTACTCACGCCGTTTGCCCATGCTGTCGATATTCAACCTAATACGCTATATCCCGAGGTTGAGTTTGACACCAGCATGGGAAAAATAGTGGTTGAGCTCGACAGAACCCGCGCACCACTGACCGTTGATAACTTTCTCACCTATGTTGTAAAAGGCCACTACGACAACACGCTATTTCACCGCGTTATTGCAGACTTTGTCGTGCAAGGAGGAGGCCTTGATTTAAATAAAGATGAACGTCCAACGGATAAACCCATTGTGAATGAGTCTGGCAGTGGCTTATCCAACTTAACCGGTACTATCGCAATGGCGCGGGAAGCTGAGCCACACTCAGCCACCAGCCAATTCTATTTCAATATCGCCGATAACGAAAAGCTCGATCCTTCATCGCGCCGTTGGGGCTATGCCGTTTTTGGTGAAGTCACGTCAGGCATGGAAGTTCTCGCGGCAATGGCTTTGGTGCCAACAGAGTTTAACAGTAAGCTTAAATGGCCCGACTTTCCTATCGAAGACATAGTATTAAAAAAAGCGACTTTGCTGCCTAGAAAGTAACAAATGTAAATTTTGAATTATTTTGAATTATTTTGAATTATTTGAGCAAAAGCCCTAAATTAGATCCTATACTTGCAGAGTAAGTAATAAGGAGGCGGTTCAATGACACCAAATGAGTTCATTGATGATAAAGCGCCCCAGCTGGCTTTTTATGGAAAAGCGTTTTTAAGTAATCAACTCGATTTCAATGAAATCCAGCTATATCTATGGGACACCTTAGAAGAATGGCAGATGTATGACCATCAGGGTGATGCGCAAACGGATATGGAGCGTGTGTTTTGGCACCTACTACATTCCTTCGACAAATGGCCCTTTTGGGCAATTAGAGGTAATCAGTTCTTGAGGCAGCAAGTCGATGACTGCTGTGACTATCTCAGTATTGGTGGAGAAATTCCTCAAGGATGTGTGGGCGTTAGACCTTAGTTTCAATCGAAAGCTTTAACTAAAAGCAACACCCAAAGCCCAAAGCCTCTCGCTTTGGGCTTTTTAGTGGGTCTAACCAATTATTCGTTGCCCCCACCATTAAATCCTTGAACCAAAGCAAACTCACCCGTAAGCTGTTTATATCCTGACTTTTTAAGCAAGCGTGTGCCTTCAGTGTCAATGACCTCTTATTCTCAGCGCATCAAAAAATCACTCTCGATCTACTGTCATAAACGGGTTCTGATCCTATTACTTTTGGGGTTTTCAGCTGGCTTACCGCTAATGTTAGTTTTTTCAACACTCTCTTTTTGGCTAAGAGAAGCGGGAGTAGACCGAACGGCTATCGGTTATTTCAGTTGGATAGCATTAGTATATGGTTTCAAATGGGCATGGTCGCCGCTAGTCGATCGAATGTCATTACCTATATTCACTAAGCTACTTGGCCGGCGCAGAGGCTGGATGATATTCGCCCAACTGATCCTGGTCGTTGCCATTGTAGGCATGAGCCAGAGCGATCCTCTGGTCGATATCGAAAAGCTGGCTGTTTTTGCCTTAATGGTTGCCTTGGCATCTGCAACTCAGGACATTGTTATTGATGCATTCAGAATTGAATCTGCGTCAGAAAAGATGCAAGCAGCGCTAGCCGCGGCTTATCAAGTGGGTTATCGCAGCGCAATGATTATTGCGACCGCAGGTGCATTAACCATCGCCGCCTGGATTGAACCGAGTAATGACACCTATAGCTTAGTGTCTTGGCAAACAGCCTATTTAGCCATGGCGGGCTTAATGTCCGTCGGTATCATCACCACGCTATTTAGCGATGAACCCAAAGTAGAATCTAAAGAGGCCGATGAGAAAGAAGCTGAGCTTAAGCAACAGTTTTCGATGCGTTACTCGCCAGCAATAGCGGCCACTCTGTCTTGGTTATATACCGCCAGCGTACTGCCCTTTCTCGACTTCTTTAAACGCTATGGTAAAAGTGCCATCCTAATTCTACTGTTAATATCGACTTATCGGATCTCAGATATTGTGATGGGCGTAATGGCAAACGTATTTTACGTAGACATGGGCTTCTCTAAAGCAGAAATTGCCACACTAAGTAAAGTCTATGGTTTGATCATGACGCTGGTGGGCGCTGGTGCCGGCGGGCTATTAGTGGCTCGGTACGGCACAATGAAAATATTATTTCTAGGCGCATTTTTGGTCGCCACTACCAACTTACTCTTCGCTTATCAAGCCGTCATTGGCTACAACGTGCCTTTTTTAACCCTAGCGATCTCGGTCGACAATTTCAGCGGTGGCGTTGCAACGGCAGCCTTTATTGCTTATCTCTCTAGCCTAACCAGCACCGGCTATAGTGCGACGCAATACGCATTACTGTCGTCCATCATGTTGCTATTTCCTAAGTTTGTTGCCGGTTTCTCCGGCGCGTACATAGATGCTTATGACTACGTGAGTTTCTTTGTTGGTGCCAGTCTAATCGGTTTCCCAGTATTAGGGCTAGTGCTGTTGGTGCAAAAGTATGTCCCCGAGACTCAAACAGTGACCGCTGATGAAAGCACCCAACAAAAAGAGCTCAACAGTTAACGGTGAGCTCTCTTATAACAACATGAGTTGTCGACGCCTTAGGATGAGTCGCGAAAGCGATTAATCCCGAAAGTTATTAAACTGAAACGGTTGTCCAAGATCCGATTCGCGCGCTAGCGCCATAACTGCTTGCAAGTCGTCACGTTTTTTACCGGTAATACGCACCGAGTCACCCTGAATAGAAGATTGCACTTTAAGCTTGCTGTCTTTTATCAGCTTAACCAACTTCTTAGCAATTAATGTTTCGATACCCTCTTTAAATTTCACCTGTAAAGAGAAAGTTTTACCACTATGTATGGCCTTATCAGCAACATCCATCGACTTAGGATCAACATCACGTTTGCTTAATTGCATACGTAAAATATCCACTAACTGCTTACATTGAAAGTCATCTTCGGCAGATAACGTCACCGCATGGTCTTTATATTCGAAACTGGCTTCTTTGCCGCGAAAATCAAAGCGACCTTGCAATTCACGTATAGAATTGTCCACGGCGTTACGTAATTCGACTTCATTTACTTCAGACACGATATCCATTGAAGGCATGCGCTTGATCCTTAAAATTTGATTTGACCGTATTTTACCCACGAAAAGCGATGACTTGAAGAGGTAATAAGGATTAAATTGATACCAAGCATAGTTATAGGTGACTTTATCGGCCTATTTTTTTATGATAAAGGCAAATGACTCCAGTGTGTACGATGTGATCAACAAACAAAATATCTTCAAGCTCGCGTTAGCAATAACCTTAATGGTCGTTAGTTATTTGGTTTTTTCCAAGCCAAATTATAACATCAACAGCATTCCTAACTTTGATAAACTAGGTCATCTCGGCAGTTTTTTTGTCCTATCCTGTCTGACCTATTTTGCCTTTAAACCGAGATGGTATTTACTTGCAGTCGTGTTAGCCGTCTATGCCGTCTTTATCGAAATGGTCCAATCTCAGCTATCTTACCGCAGCGCTTCCGTTGCTGATGTCATTGCTGACATGATGGGTATCGCGCTGTTTTATTTCACGCTATGGCTCTATATAAAGTACTTTAAAGCTGCGAAAGTTATCGACGACAGTGTAGGCTAAGCAAAGAAGCTAATACCTGATAATTAAAGAACATAAATCACTGATGATCTTAGCCAACGATTCAACCTCACCAAATTCGACATTATTAAAGCAGGTCAGCATTGTTGGCGCTGGTGCGATAGGGCAACTGATCTATCACCAGCTAAGCACTGATGTCTCCGCGAGCAAAATAGCAGTTAACGTCATTAGCAGAGCTGCGCATTCACAATTACAACCGCTCACGTTTACCAATCTAGACAATACTGAGTCTACTCAGATTGCAGAGTTTGTTGGCCTAAATGACTATTCGCAGCGATTGCCAGAGACCGATCTACTCATTGTTTGTCTCAAAGCATATCAAGTCTGCGCCGCACTCAAAATAATCATCCCCATGCTCAGCACTGAGTGCAACATCTTACTGTTACACAATGGAATGGGACCGCATTTAGGCGTTGCCCAAATGCTCAACGGGCAGAGCCTTAGTCTTGGCACCACCTCTCAAGCCGCATTAAAACAATCTCAGTGGCATACCAAACAAACTGGCAAAGGGGTCACTCAGCTAGGGACTTTTCACCTGCCTAAGCATTTTAAGCCGTTAGGAACGGCTTCACAGCAAAAGCCTTCTGCCCAGAAAACATTATCTGAATCGCTTAAAAACATACTTTTAACTGCCATACCACAAAGTCTGTGGAGTGAAGAGATCTTGACTATGCTCTGGCAAAAGCTGGCAATCAATGTCGCGATTAATCCACTGACCGCGATCCATAATTGTCAAAATGGTCAGCTTGCACATGAGCAATACCGTGACACCATCATAGCGGCGGTCACAGAGCTGGTAAAAGTCGCAAATGCCGAACATATTCCATTGGAGTTACCTTCAGTGTTAGATAGGGTTTACCAAGTAATAACGCTTACGGCCGACAACTATTCGTCGATGCATCAAGATGTGCTGCATCAACGAACCACAGAAATTGACTCCATTAATGGATTTGTTGTCCAGATGGCAAAACGGCATGGTATTACCACGCCTCAGAACCAACAGCTTGTCGATCAAATCAAGTGTTTAGAGCTGCAATATCGCCGCTAGAACCTGTAACTAAGGACGAGCTTACACGCCAATACCCCATATAAAGCAAGATTCTGAATTCAGACTAAAATTAAGCCATGATCTCCAATTTACAATCTAGTAATTGGCAAGAAAAAGGCGCGTTCGATGCAAAGAGAGCAATGGAATTCAAGAACAGGCTTCATTCTTGCTGCTGTAGGCTCAGCCATAGGCTTAGGCAATATCTGGCGCTTCCCCTATATGGCCTATGAAAATGGCGGTGGTGCGTTTTTTATCCCTTACCTATTTGCCATGCTCTCAGCAGGTATTCCATTTATGATTATGGAATTTAGCCTCGGCCATAAATACCGCGGAGCAGCGCCAAAGGTGTTCGCCAAGCTAGGGCAAAGTATTGGGTTACGACTCGAATGGTTAGGTTGGTTTCAAGTCTTTATCGCAGCGGTTATTGCCGTTTATTATGTCGCTATTATTGGCTGGGCAATGTCCTACTTAGTGTTCTCAGTCGACCAAAGCTGGGGCACCGACACCAATAGTTTCTTTTTCGACGAATACTTAGCGCTAGGCGATAACTCCCCCACTAAGCTTGGTGACCTACAGTTCCACATTGCAATACCGATGACGGTCGCCTGGTCAATAACCACTCTGGCGGTTTATTCCGGTGTGAAAGCCGGCATCGAACGCGCCAGTAAAATAATGATGCCTTTGCTATTTATCATGGTGTTAGTGCTTATAGGTAGGATCGTTATGTTGCCCGGCGCTTTAGATGGGCTCAACTACCTATTTAGGCCTGACTTTAGTAAAATTCTCGATGCTAAAGTATGGTCAGCCGCTTACGGACAGATATTTTTCACCCTCAGTGTTGGCTTTGCCATCATGCTGGCCTACTCCAGTTATTTACCAGAGAAATCGGATATCAACAACAATGCCTTTATGACCGTACTGATCAATTGTGGTTTCTCTATACTCGGTGGGATCATGATTTTTGCGGTATTGGGTTATATGGCTGCTGAACAATCGAAACCGATCACCGAAGTAGTCACCTCTGGGGTGGGACTCGCTTTTGTCACTATTCCTGCAGCAATCAACTTATTACCAATACCTTATATTCTCGGGCCATTGTTCTTTCTTGCCCTAGTGGTTGCAGGGCTTAGCTCGCATATATCGATAATTGAAGCCGTGGTATCCGCGGTGATTGATAAAATCACGATTTCAAGAAAGAAAGCTGCCTTGTTAGTTTGTGCCCTAGGCTATATCACCTCACTTGCATTCTCCAGTAATGGCGGCTTACTGCTATTGGATCTGGTGGACTACTTCATCAACAACGTTGCACTGCTGACCAGTTGTTTGATTGAGCTATTGATCATGGGCTGGCTGTTCAAACTGGCAGATGTCAGAGATTATGTTAATCGCAGTAGCGAGTTTAGCGTAGGTAAGTGGCTTATCGTCTGCTTACGCTTTATTAGCCCTATTATGTTGGCAGGGATCCTGGTCAAAAACCTCATTAATACTATTCAAAATGGCTATGGCGACTACCCCGTCGTCGATCAATTACTTTTAGGCTGGGGTCTTATCGCACTAATGCTTTTTTGTGCCATCTTTATCGGCCTAGTGTCGAATCAACACCTACCACAGGAGCGTAAACCATGAGTACTGGAGCAATCATTATGATGGTACTAGCACTGATCATCACTTGGGGTGGCGCTGCAATCTGTATTGCTATTGCGATGAAAAAATCACACAAAAAATAGCTTATTGGCAAACTACTTGTGCTTGGCTTTATCAGTCTCTAAACTATTATCATCTAGAACACCTATTGCTAAGCCATTGATGAACAAGCCAACATTTTCAATTAAAATGCCTTTACTTACGCCTGATGTCGTACCATCTATCAGCATACGCACCAGTATATGCCTGTACCTTAGCGCCATCACGCTGACGTTATTCTGTGTGCTATTTCTCGATCGCGGCATTGCCAGTTGGATGCATCAGTATAGTCACGCCAGTTATATCTTTAAACCCTTGAGTCAAATGCCGCTACTGTTTGAAATATTATCCGCCTTGGTACTTATCTGCTGCATTACCCCCAAAGGCCGAGAAAAGTTTGCTTCGCTCGCACTCACGCTCACTATTACCTTAATCATGGCCAGTGCCGTTCGTGTGAGTGCTAAGTTTGCCTTTGGTCGTACTTGGCCTGAAACTTGGGTCCATACCGCAACGGGGAGCAATCCATCCTGGATTACCGATGGTGTAGAGGGCTTCCACCCATTTGCCCAAGGGCTCGCTTATAACTCCTTTCCCTCTGGGCATGCCCTTTTTACCTTCGCACTAGTGAGCGTATTTTGGTGGCGGTTTCCACGCTTAAAAGGGATTTGGATGATAGCCATGTTAGGGGCGATAGCTGGACAAGTCGGCCAGAACTACCATTTCTTAGGTGATCTACTTGCAGGGGCAACCTTCGGAGTCCTAGCAGCTCACATATCGATTAACATAAGCCGCTATCTATCGCATAAGTATCAGGCTGGTTAGTTGAATCTAAGAACAGAATTAAGAGTCTCGCGGTATTGAAGTTTAGCGTTAACCCCACATCACTAAAATCGCCGCGATAGCAATCATCACTAGCGCAGCTATATCTTTTATTTTGACCTTTTCTTTTAACCAGAAAGCGGCAATTAACAGCGTAAAGAACACCTCAATTTGCCCAAGTGTTTTAACATACGGCACTGTTTGCAGAGACATAGCGCTAAACCAACCAATAGAGCCTAAACAACTAGTGGTACTGGTTAATAGCGTCAGTTTCGGGCGTTTTAATAGGCTATCAATAGTCCTTCGATCAACCACATAGGCATACAACACTAGTACCGATGTCTGGATCGCAATAACGAACAATAGTACCCAGGCCGCACGGTGAGGAAATGGCAGATCCAAACTGAGACTAGCAGCTCGTACCCAAAGTGAAGTCAGTGCAAATGCACTGCCACAAGCGATACCTAGCATCACAGTGGGAATGGATATCTGTTTTAACTTATGACCACTGCTCATGATGAAAACAGCAACACCGCCAAGCAAGACTCCCAACCAGCCTAGCCATGATAGGTAAGTGCCAAAAAATACCACGCCAAAAATAGCAGCCATCAAAGCTTCACTTTTAGCTAAACCAGCACCCACTGCAAAGTTTCGCATTTTGAACAGCTTAACCATCAGCACGGTGGCAAGGATCTGCATTACTGCGGCAGCAAGCACATAAAGGCTAAATGTCGGAGTAACAAAAGGCAGCCCGACCGGCTGCCAATAATATAAACCGCCTAAATAAACCAGTGCAATAGGCGTCGCCCATAAAAAGCGCGCCAAAGTTACCGCTGCGGTATTAACGTCTTTACTGAGTTGGCTTTGAAATGCGTTACGCCATGCCTGCATTGACGCGGCAAGAAAAGTAAAAAGAATCCATCCCATCTTATACTGCACACCTAAATTTAGAGGATATTTCGGTCCATTATGCAATGGTTAGCGAAGATACGCTCTGCATTCAGCTAAATAGTGAATATTAGTGAGGATGATAAGGAGAGTGTACTCCATCAAATTAGCTCGATTCATCATCAGTAAAAACCTCGATATTACCAAGATCCCGATATATAAAAGGCCAAGTTAAATAACTTGGCCTTTTATTAGCTTGCTGCACACATTAACACTGACATTAGTCACTCATTAAATTATAAGCCGTAGCTGTAACTAGACCCTAGCCCTAGCGGTAATCCGATTGACCAATAAAGCAGTAACCAACCACTCCAAATCGTCATTAAGGCAAGGCTAAACGGCAACATCATAGAGATCAGCGTTCCTATGCCAATACCCTTCACATAACGCTGGCAATAGACCACCACTAACGGGAAATAAGGCATCAGTGGGGTAATGATGTTGGAACTTGAATCCCCTACCCTATAAGCGGCTTGCGATAAATCTGGACTGATATTGAGCTGCATCAACATTGGCACCAGTACTGGCCCTATCAATGCCCATTTTGCCGAGGATGAACCCACAAACAGGTTTACAAAACCAACCAGTATAATCATCCCCACAACGGTTATCTCTGCCGGTAAGTTAAGCGCTTTAAGACCACTCGCTCCCTCAACTGCAATTAGCGCCCCAAGATTCGATGCCGAAAATGCTGCTACAAATTGAGCGCAGAAAAATGCCATTACAATGTAATGCGACATACCACTCATCGATTTAGACATTGCTTGCACTACATCACTCGAGTTTTTAAAACTGCCGGTGATATAGCCATACACGAGTCCGGGCAACATAAAAAAGATAAATATCAGCGGTACAATAGACTGCATCAAAGGAGCACTAAAACTGGTAAGTGAGCCGTTACTATCACGCAGAGTTGAGGTTTCTGGCAGAGTTAGTGAGAAAAAGCCCACTATCGCGATTAACATCACTAAAGAGGCACTTCGAAATGCTTTCAACTCTATAGGCGTAACCTTATCCATCGCCGGTAAGTCCACTTCGTCGCGGTTTACCTTATGGGTTCGATTTAGTCTAGGCTCAAGCACTTTATCGGTTAACCACCAAATCAGCAGCGTGATTGGAATACAAGAAGAGGCCGCAAAAAACCAGTTGTTAAGCGGGTTTATCTCAATACTTGGGTCAACAATTTGCGCCGCTGACTGAGTAAAGCTTTGCAGTAACGGGTCAATTCCCGATGGAATGAAGTTGGCACAGAATCCACCCGATACTCCTGCAAAGGCTGCAGCTATTCCCGCTAATGGGTGTCGTCCGACAGTGAAAAAGATAACCCCAGCCAGCGGGATCACCACCACGTAACCCGCATCGGTTGCGGTATGCGAGATAATACCCACCAGCACCACTGCAGGAGTCAGAAACTTTGCCGGCGTTATCTTGAGCATCTGTTTAAGCGCTGTATTGATAAAGCCAGAATGCTCTGCTACGCCAACACCTAGCATAGCGACTAGTACTACGCCTAAAGGAGCGAATGCGGTAAAAGTGCTAACCATGGAGGTTAGGAAGTGAGTGAGCGCATCCGCACTCAGCAGATTGTTCACCACAATTGGGCTGTCAGTGCGTGGGTCTATCGCATCAAAACTGACACCTGACAACAGTGCTGAGAGCCCCCACACTGCAAACATCAGTATTAGAAATAACATCGCCGGATCAGGTAATTTATTACCCACACGTTCAATACCGTCCAGCGCTTTACCTAGCATGCCCTGCGCACCGTTATCAGCAGGGATTTGTGTACTCGCCATAATCAATCCAACCTATTTTGTTTTTATCCGTCTGGCTAAAAAGCGAAAACCTATACATCAGGCTCAACCTCAGCAACGCGGATTTCTTAGTAAACGATAGGATATAATTCGTGGCTTTACCCAAGCTTAAATTAAGCGGCTGATTTTAAATTAGATAGCGTTATACCAATCAGTATCTACTCAGAGTGTTTTTGGCAAACTCATTCAAGGCGAATGGGGGACATAATGGTTATCCCCTTATGAGTACATTCAACGCAGAAGTAGGCAGTCCAAAACACTCCTAATAGGCGAGTTTTAGCGATTCTGATGCGGCGTTAACGAGCTTAAACGTAGAATGACTATGCTCTTCACTCGCGGCCTTGCCTAAGAACCGCTAAATTCTCGCTGAGCGATCAAATCTTTATACTGATTGGTATTACTACTGTTGCAGTTTCAGATAGGCATAAAAAAGCCCCGTTGTTCAACGAGGCTTTAGCAGTAAATAGACTTTAAGTGACAAATTACTTACTGGTATCGATTGGCTCAAATGACTTAACAAGATCATCGACCGCTTTCATTTGTTTTAAGTAGTTTTCTAACTGGTTTAACGGCAATGCACAAGGTCCATCACATTTTGCGTTATCTGGATCTGGATGCGCTTCAATAAACAAGCCCGCTAAACCTAATGCCATACCACTGCGTGCAAGCTCTGTTGCTTGAGCGCGGCGTCCACCAGCACTATCGCTGCGTCCACCCGGCTGTTGTAAAGCATGAGTCGCATCAAACATCACTGGATAGCCTGATTGTTTCATCTCATCCATGCCTAACATATCAACCACTAGGTTGTTATAGCCAAAGCTTGAACCACGCTCACACAATATAATATTGTCGTTACCCGCTTCATTAAACTTAGAGATGATATGACGCATCTCATGAGGCGCTAAAAACTGTGGCTTTTTAACATTGATAATCGCGCCAGTTTGAGCCATTGCCACGACCAAGTCAGTTTGACGTGCTAAGAACGCTGGCAGTTGAATAATATCAACAACTTCAGCCACTGGAGCACACTGATGTATTTCATGAACATCGGTAATGATCGGTAGGTTAAAGGTCGCTTTTATCTCTTGAAAAATCTTTAAACCTTCTTCCATGCCAGGGCCACGGTAAGAGTTAACCGATGAGCGGTTCGCTTTATCAAATGACGCTTTAAATACGTAAGGGATCCCCAGTTTCTGAGTCACTTCCGCGTAAGTCTCGGCAATCTGCATTGCAAGATCACGTGACTCCAGCACATTCATACCACCAAACAACACAAAAGGTTTGTCATTTGCGATTTCAATCGACCCTAAACCAATGGTTTTATTGCTCATCAATCTCTTCTCTCTTGGTGAGCCAAGACCTTTGCCTTGGCGTTATTCAAATTAAATTGTTACCGATAACACTAGGTTGCGACTATTTGCAGGATTTGACCACACATCCATGCCATATAAGTGCCTAAAGCATAGCCCAACACGGCCAGAAGCACACCAACAGGCGCAAGCGCTGGATGGAATGCCGCAGCAACCACTGGCGCAGACGCTGCGCCACCGACGTTAGCTTGACTGCCCACCGCCATATAAAACAGCGGCGCTTTAATTATTTTGGCGACAATGAGCATAAAGCTCGCATGCACTGTCATCCATATTATACCAATCGCAAAGTACCATAGGTTCTCGGCATCGAATAGCTTAGACACATCCATATGTAAGCCGATAGTCGCGACCAAGATATACAAGAATACCGTGGCGACTTTCGATGCACCAGCCGCTTCTAAGTGACGCACAGGGCTGAACGACATTGCCAAACCGATAGTCGTTACAGTGACGATTAACCAGAAGAACTTAGAGGTTAAGCTGTAATCACGTGTCCATGGGTAGTTAGCTTCGAAAAATGGCCCTAAGAAGTCGGCAAATAAATGGGCTAGGCCGGTGATACCAAAACCCACAGCTACAATCATCATTAAGTCATTTAGACTCGGAATGCGTGAGTTCTCGGCATGGTACTTTTCAACTTTGTCTTTCAATGCTTCTAAAGCCGTTGTATCAGCCCCTGTTTTAGCATCGATCTCTTTGGCTTTTGATGCCATAAACAACAATACAGCCATCCATATGTTGGCCACGATGACATCGACGGTCACCATGATAGAGAAGATATCGCCACCGGCTTCGTAAATTTCTTTCATTGCCGCCTGATTCGCGCCGCCGCCAATCCAACTTCCTGCAAGCGTAGTCATACCGCGCCATACAGCCTCAGGGCCTGTCACGCCTAGTACTTCAGGGTTGATGCTAGAGACGATAAGCAAGGCAATCGGACCGCCAATCACAATGCCGACGGTACCCGTCAAAAACATAATAATCGCTTTCGGACCCAGTGACATGATGGCTTTCAAGTCGACACTTAAAATAAGCAGTACTAAACAAGCCGGTAGCAAATAGCGCGAGGCGACAAAATACAGCTGCGAGGTACTACCATCGATAATATTAAAGGTATTGAGCAATGATGGTAAAAAATAACACATCAATAATGCGGGAATGAACTTATAAAACTTCTTCCAAAAAGGGTGACTGCTGTTGCTGGTATAAAAAACAAAACCCAACACAACGGCGAGTATGCCGAGCGCTGTTGCATCATTAGTGACTAATGCGCTGGTGACCGAAGCGGAACTACTCATTGACGCTATCTCCCTGATAATGGCGGTACTTTTATTTACAGTACTTTGCCTAGTTATTATTCTTGCTGTTCAATTTGTGGTTTCATTAATGGCGCATTAGTGCGCTCTAATACTAATGATAGCTTTACTAAAAAAGGGCCGTTAGGCCCTCCTTTTTTTTACACTTAATGGAACGTTTCAACGTCCTCTTTAAGTTCTTTCAATTGCATCTTCACCAGTTCAATAACGGGATCATGTGGACTGTTATCGACAAAATGCTTTAAGTCAGCCGTTGCAACGCTGATACACCCCAACTGCTGGGCAATAAAAGCCCGTTCACGATTGAGGTTAAGATCTTCAGCGTGCCATTGAAGCAGTAAATTACAGCACTCCATCGCAGGCTCAAATTTATGCGCAACAATACTGCCCGCTTTCATCTCATGGATCATGCGTGATACTAGACGCTTGACTGAAACTGGCTTTAAGTAACTAGGCTTTAACGCTGCCGCATTACCAAGCTCACCCCGCACCAATATATGCAACTGGTGCTTGCTAAACTCATTACCGGTTAAAGGGTCGATATAACGAATATCGTCATCAATCTGGCTAAGCAGTACGGTTTGTCCCGGTAAAAGTAACGGTTCAAGTTTCAGATCTAACTGCTTTGCGAGTAGCATTAACACTGTTGCCAGTGTGGTGCTATTACCTTGCTTTGACGTCATGCATTTACCGAGATCTGCCGCCTCAGCACTGTAATAATCTTCGCGAGGACAGAAACCCAAGTCATTATAAAACCAATTGAGTAGCCCAGCTAAACGTTCATGACGATCGACAACATAAAAGCTCAGCACTGAACCCGCAAGTTCAAGCCAAGCCCAGTTAGCATTCTTAGCTTTTGAAAAGCCAAGATGCTCAGCAACTTCAAAAGCCGTTTCGGGTAATTTAATTGAATCGTTAAGTTTCAAGTCAGTCTTCAACCTAACAACATTGCTTGCTTAAACACCGCGAGTTTAGCGGCATAAAACACCCAACCTAAAGCACCTAATGCAGCAAAGACTTTAAATAATTTATTACGATCGGCTTTAAGCGCGATGGTCGCAAGTGCTATGTAAGCAACGACAGCACCTAGTTTCTCGGTCATCCAAGTATCAACAAATGGATACTGCTTAATCGAGAAGCACAAAATCAATCCAGACAAAAGCAGGAAGGTATCGATAACATGAGGCGCTATCTTAATGAATTTTTTGTCCATTATCGGAGACTGACGTAGATGAAGAGAAAAACGTACAATAAAAAACAACACGCTTAACGCAACAAATGTCATGTGAGTATGCTTAAACACAGGGTACAAACTATAGAACGTTTCCATGATTTTAGGTCTTTTGGCCGACAAAGGCGCTAGTGTACCCGATCCCCTTAACCATAACCAATATCAGACAATAGTATCCTGATGAAGTGCGTGAATTTTAGCCATTAGTCATGTCGTTTTTTACAACTGCTTAGCTTAATCAGCAACGAGTATGCGTATTATTTACCACGGCCTCTATTTTTAACACTAAGTTCATATATTATACCGTCAATAAAAAAAGGTGGAGCAGCAAGCGAATGGGTCTATTTACCTCGGACGACAGCAACACATTTGCCCAAGTGGTAAAAGACAAAATTGCAGAGTTTAATTGGCAACACTGGGAAGTATCAGAAAGGTTGCCGCTAGGATTAAAGCTGCAGAGTGAAACAGGTGAACTTCTAGCGGGGTTTTCAGGAAGAACCTTTGGCAACTGGTTAATGATTGACAACTTATGGGTATCGGAGAGCTTACGAGGGCAACAAATCGGCCATAAACTGCTTGCTGAAGCAGAGAGTATTGCGCTATCGAGAGGCTGCAAATGTGCCATGCTCGATACGCTAAACTTTCAGGCCAAACCTTTTTATGAAACCAGAGGTTATGACGTTAAGTGGATACAACAGGCTTACCCAGAAACGGGCTGTAAATACTTCATGGTTAAAGCCTTATCGTCATCTTATTTAAGTGTATAGATACAAAAAAGGCACTTTAAAAGTGCCTTTACAATCAGTAATAATGACTCGCTATCTAGGCCAACGACCTAACGTACAGCGATCGTTACTGCCAAAGTCGCGCACTGTGGCCACATTTTCATAGCCTAGCTCAATCAACTTCTCTCTAAGCTCGATAGCTTGCTGATAACCATGTTCAAGTAACAAATAACCGCCTGGCGCTAAATAATCACGGGCGCAATCAGCAATATGAAACAGGTCGGCAAAGCCTTTTAACGGCGCAGTTAAGGCGCTTTTCGGCTCAAAACGTACATCGCCTTGAGAAAGATGTTCATCTTCTTCGTCAATATAGGGCGGGTTAGACACGATCAAGTTAAAATCATAGCACTCGACGGAATCAAACCAATCGCTTTGGAACACATCAACTTGTTCAAGCTTTAAGTTAATACGGTTTTCAATCGCCAGTGCTACCGCCTCGTCGACTTTATCAATAGCACACACCTTCCACTCGTTACGCTCATGCGCTAACGATAATGCGATTGCGCCCGTTCCCGTGCCTAAATCTAATACCCGCGCATTTGCAGCGAGGGGTAAGTTTAGTGCCGTTTCAACTAATATTTCAGTATCAGGTCTAGGGATCAAAGTGGTGGCATTGACTCTAAACGGCAGAGACCAAAACTCTCGTTCACCCACGATATGAGCGATCGGATTACCTCTAAGGCGCTTAGCAAGCATCTGCTTAAACTCAGAGACATGCGCTGAGCCCAAGCTTTTTTCTGGCCAAGTGTAGATGTAGCTACGCGGCTTATTGATGACATGAAGCAGCATGACTTCAGCATCAAGTGACGCTGAATCGGATATGGTTTCTAACTGAGAAGAGGCCCATTTAAGGGCCTCAGATATAGTCAATTGCAAGGAATGTCCTTATTCTAAGATTCAAGCTAACTCAATAGTTCTTGAGTTAGTTGTCACCCAAAGCTGCAAGCATATCGGCTTGATTTTCTAGGATTAGCGGTTCAAGAACCACATCCAAATCACCTTCCATAAACTCATTTAAGCGGTAAAGGGTTAGGTTGATTCGATGCTCACTAACTCGACCTTGAGGGAAGTTATAAGTACGAATACGCTCAGAGCGGTCACCACTACCCACTAAATTACGGCGAGTACTTTCTTCTGAGCTACGACGCTTTTCATCTTCTACAGCTTGAATACGGGCTGTAAGCACACTCATCGCTTGAGCACGGTTCTTATGCTGTGAACGCTGGTCCTGACACTCGACCACAATACCGGATGGGATGTGCGTAAGACGGATAGCCGAATCTGTTTTGTTGACGTGCTGTCCACCAGCGCCTGATGCTCTAAAAGTATCGACTTTCAGATCGCCCTTATTAATTTCAATTGCTTCTGATTCAGGAACTTCAGGCAAAACAACAACGGTACATGCTGAGGTGTGCACGCGGCCTTGAGATTCAGTTTCTGGTACACGTTGAACACGGTGTCCGCCAGACTCAAACTTCAATTGTCCGTATACACCTTCACCGCTGATTTTAGCGATAACCTCTTTAAAGCCACCATGATCGCCTTCGTTAGTGTTCATCACTTCTAACTGCCAGCGTTTACTTTCAACGTATTTGCTGTACATACGGAACAGATCACCAGCAAAAATTGCCGCTTCATCGCCACCCGCACCTGCACGGATCTCAATAAAGCAGTTGTTATCATCATTAGGATCTTTTGGTAGCAATAGGATTTGCAGTTCATCTTCAAGCGATGCTATTGCTGCTTTAGCAATTTTAAACTCTTCCTGAGCCATCTCTTTAAGTTCAGCATCATCCTCTTCCATCATCTCTTTAGCTGACTCAAGATCTTCCTCGGCCTGCTGAAAAGATTTAAAGGTACTGACAACATCCTCTAATTGAGAATATTCTTTAGACAAGGCGCGAAAACGCTCCTGATCGGCAATAACACCTGCATCGCTCAGTAGCGCCAACACTTCTTCATTACGTTCAAGCAAGCCTTCAAGCTTGCGAATCACACTGTCCTTCATTAAAACGCTAACCTTAGTCTTTATCTAATCCGAGCACGGTTCTTAATTGTCCAAGAGAATTGAGATCCCCTCGGCGACTCGCAGCAGTAAGCGCTTGGGTCGGGGCATGGATCAATTTATTGGTCAGCTTATTGGCAAGCTCTAGCAACACTTGTTCGCTATTACCACCTTGGGCCAATTTATTGACCGCTCGCTCTACCAGCTCATCTTTTATCGCCATACTCTGACTGCGATATTCACGGATACTGTCAACCGACTCTAATGAGCGGATCCACTCCATAAATTGATAAGATTGATCGTCTGCAATTAATTCTGCTTGCTCGGCAGCTTCTCTTCGAGAAGCCATATTCTGTTCAATGATGCTTTGCAGGTCATCTACGGTGTATAGGAACGCATCATCCAGATCCGCTACTTCGGCCTCAATATCTCGAGGAACTGCTATATCTACCAACAACATAGGCTGATGACGACGCTGCTTAAGCGCTTTTTCTACCATGCCTTTACCAATGATCGGTAATGGGCTAGCCGTAGAGGATATCACGATATCGGCCTTAGGGAGAAAATCAGGGATCTGTTCTAGCGTAATTGCTGTCGCGCCAAACTCATCACACATGGCTTCGGCACGTGAAAGAGTTCGGTTTGCAACGACCATGGTCTTTACACCATTGTCTTTTAAATGACGGGCAACCAACTCTATCGTCTCACCCGCGCCAACCAATAGTACTTGGGTGGTGCTTAAAGAGGAGAAGATATGCTTTGCCATGCTTACCGCAGCAAATGCAACGGATACCGCTGCGGCACCGATTTCTGTTTCAGTACGAATTTTCTTAGCAACAGAAAAAGTATTTTGAAATAAGCGGTCCATTGTGGACGCAACGGTGCCAGCTTCTTTTGCTTTAACAAAAGATTGTTTAACTTGCCCTAGGATTTGAGGTTCACCAAGGATCAGCGAGTCTAGTCCTGCAGAGACACGCATCAAATGTTTAACCGCTTCCTGATCTTTATATTGATACAGGCAGGGCTCTACATCTGCATGAGAAAGTTGATGATATTCTTCCAACCACCGCACAACATCGGCCTCTTCACCGTTATTACAGTAAAGTTCAGTCCGATTACAGGTGGAAATAATGACGGCTTCACCCGACTGAGTGTGCGACGCTAGACTCTTCATGGCCTCATGAATTTTGTCTGGCGAGAATGCAACTTTCTCACGAAGGTCGACCGTGGCCGTTTTATGATTTATTCCGATTGCTACAAGGCTCATTTGATTATTTCTGGACTCTTGGGCATCTTATTTATGGGTGCCATTCTACTGAATTAGATTTGTTAAAAACAGAATATGCTTAACAAAACCGAATAATAATATCTGTTCTTACCCATTTTTTCTATTAGCATCACTTTTTTAACTATTTTTACACAGAGATGACTCTCATTTACGCTGA